>NZ_JAUBUJ010000084.1:0-39118 GCF_036705405.1 Microcoleus sp. B13-B6 | reverse complement strand
ATTAATAATTAAATGGGGTCGCAAAATCAAAAATAAGGGTAATGATTGTATCACAGTTTAAATGTGCAACAGCTTATATGGTAAAAAGTTTGTAGCCAGGGCGAGCAATCGCTGAATGTAGGTTGTTGGTTGGGAACGATTTATTTACCATATCCCCTCATTTTCAGCGGAAATAGAACTCCTAAGTACCATTTACTTTCAAGACACCATGTCTAACAATCCTCAGTTTTTTAGTCCACTGCCCTACTGGGCTTTCAACAATCCATCAGCAGGAAGTGCCATCAGCCCATTTAGCCCAGTTAGGTTCACTTACTTTTATTTGGAAGACTTTGAAGACGGCGCTTTAAATACACCGGGTGTTACTGTTCCTGAGTTTGCCACAACAAATATTGCAACAACCTTCAGCGACTCGGTGGACGGCGATGACGGTGTTATTGATGGTCAGGCCAGAGGAAACAGCAGCAGCTTATTCTCGAATTTGAGGACTAGCAGCTTTACCTTCAACTTTTCCGCTAATGCACTTGGGGGTCAATTACCAACCCATGCTGGAATTGTCTGGACGGATATTGGCAGGAATGGTGGCGGCACACCCCTGTCTGGCGACCTGTTAAATAACACGTTATTTGAGGCGTTTGGGCCATCGGGAGAATCTCTGGGGGTTATCGGTCCCTTTTCGCTGGGTGATGAGAGTATTTCGCGTACAACCTCAGAAGATAGATTCTTAGGAGTGGTCAATCAAAACGGGATCTCATCAATTCGATTGTCCATGCCCGGTAAAAATAACTGGGAAGTCGATCATCTTCAATATGGTTTCACACCTGGAACCATTTCTCCTTCCCCCTTGGGCCCCAATGGCCTCTTCTTCAACCTCTCAACCAATGCCGATAACTTTACCATCGATCCAGCTCTAGTCGGCAATCTATTGGTTCAAGGTTTAGATGGTAACGACTTGATCCAAGGCTCGCCATCGGTCGATCGGGTAAATGGCAATGCCGGCAACGATACTATACTAGGAGGCGACGGCAACGATACCCTCTGGGGCGGTCGCGATAACGATCGCATCGATGGCAACGCCGGCAATGACATTCTCGCTGGAAACCTCGGAAATGATACGCTCTCTGGCGGTTCGGGTGACGACCTCATACGTGGCGGACAAAACAACGATGTGCTCGTTGGAGGAGAAGGTAACGACCAATTGGTAGGTGACTTAGGTAGAGATATTCTGACAGGTGAAGCTGGAAACGATCTGTTTGTACTGCGGGTGAATGCAGCGGCCTCCAATGTATCTGAAGCCGATGTTATGGCGGATTTTACGGCGGGTCAAGATGCGATCGCCCTCACCAACGGACTTGCATTTGCAGGAATTGCCTTAGATGCTTCGGGTAGCAATACAGCGATTCGGATTGTTGCTACCGGACAAATTTTAGGGGTTGTTACCGGAGTCCAACCTGCTGCTCTAAGCGCAGCCAATTTTACCACGTTGAATGGGGACTTTTAACTGTTATCAGTTATAGCAATCCTCAAGCTGAATGCGGTGAAGTAGTTTTCTGAAGACGACTGCAAGAAGACTAAAAATTATAGGATTTCAGTCGGTTTTTAACCGACTTGTGCTATGAGACAGGGAATTAATTCCCTGTCGGTCTTCTGGACAATCCGACAGCCCGACAATCCGACAGCCCGACAATCCGACAGCCCGACAGTCCGACAGGGGGTTGCAAACCCCTGTCTCATAGTGAAAGTCGTCGGTCGCCGACTAAAAATGATGATGCGTTCAGTCGGTTCTGCCTGGTAACGCAGATAGGCGAGAAGAGCCTCCAATTTACCCTTCGCCACGCGAGGCAGAGCAAGAGTGACATCGGTTCCCAGGCTCTTCCTAGAAACCAGTAAAGTAAAAAATATGATTAATTTTATTTTAAGTATTGTTACCGCCGCGTGGTATGATTTTTCTGAGTTTGCAAAGCACTCGCCTGCTACCTGCATTAGTTTCTGAGCTTCGTGAACACGCAAAACACACCCACCGAACCCACACCAGCAACCGAGGATATTCCTCAAGCTGGCACAGTCTCGACAGTCTCGACAGTCTCGTCCGAGACAACGAATCCCATGCAAGACTTTTATCGCCTCCAACAAGAGTTGTTGGCGTACACCCTTGCTTTTACGGCGATTATTTTTATCTCCGTTTGGATTTTTTACTCGCTCAATATTGCCCTGAATTATTTGCTTGGGGCGAGCACAGGTGTGGTTTACTTAAAGATGTTGGCTAGAGACGTTGAACGAATCGGCAGCCAAAATCAGCGCATCAGCAAGACAAGGCTCGGTGTGTTTTTAGCGGTGATGATAGTAGGAACACAGTGGAATCAGCTACAGATTTTACCGATATTTTTGGGATTTCTGACTTACAAAGCTGCGCTGTTGGTTTACGTGATCCGAAGTGCATTAGCACTAGACTACAGGTAAGTCAGGCAATTCGAGCAAAACTCAACTCATCGATTTGTATGGGGAAGCCCGTTGAATGGCAATGCTTGACGTTCTAAACACCTTTAATCGTTTCCCCCTCGCCGAATTGGAAGTTGGGCAGCAGTTGTACTGGCAACTCGGCAATCTGAAAGTGCACGGGCAGGTTTTTCTAACCTCGTGGTTTGTAATTGCCGTTTTAGTCGTAGTTTCGATTTTAGGAACCAGCAAAATCCAGCGAATTCCCAGCGGAATGCAAAATTTTATGGAGTATGCGCTGGAATTTATTCGGGACTTGGCTAAAAACCAAATTGGGGAAAAAGAATATCGCCCTTGGGTACCGTTTATTGGTACATTATTTCTGTTCATCTTTGTGTCAAACTGGTCTGGTGCTCTAATTCCTTGGAAGCTGATTAAGCTGCCATCAGGCGAATTGGGAGCTCCTACCGCTGACATCAACACGACGGTAGCATTTGCACTGCTGACTTCTCTAGCATATTTTTATGCAGGTCTCAGCAAAAGCGGCTTGGGGTATTTCGCCCACTATGTTGAACCGGTGCCTTTCATGTTGCCGTTCAAAATCATAGAAGATTTCACTAAGCCTCTGTCCCTAAGTTTCCGTTTGTTTGGCAACATTCTTGCGGACGAATTGGTGGTCGGAGTGCTAGTCTTGCTAGTGCCTTTATTTGTTCCTCTGCCAGTGATGGTTCTGGGACTATTTACGAGTGCAATTCAAGCTTTGATTTTTGCTACCTTAGCCGCCGCCTACATTG
This sequence comes from Microcoleus sp. B13-B6, assembly GCF_036705405.1. Taxonomy (NCBI): domain Bacteria; kingdom Bacillati; phylum Cyanobacteriota; class Cyanophyceae; order Oscillatoriales; family Microcoleaceae; genus Microcoleus; species Microcoleus sp. B13-B6. The sequence continues at coordinate 35,891 of NZ_JAUBUJ010000084.1, read as the reverse complement.
GTGAAGCTCTAGAAGGCGGTCACGGCGAAGAACACCACGATTAACTAACGATAAACGGCGAAGAATGAAGGAGGAAAAAGAAAAATTCTGAACTCAAACTTCCTCCCGTAAAATCGGACAATTCTCTAGACTATCTGTTCTCAATTTTGTACTTTAGATAAGGAAAATCATCATGAACCCAACAGTTGCTGCCGCTTCCGTAATTGCCGCCGCTTTGGCAGTAGGTTTAGCTGCAATCGGCCCTGGCATCGGTCAAGGTAATGCAGCAGGTCAGGCTGTAGAAGGGATTGCCCGTCAGCCGGAAGCAGAAGGTAAAATTCGCGGCACCTTGCTGTTGAGTTTGGCGTTCATGGAAGCGCTCACAATTTACGGTTTGGTCGTAGCCCTAGTGCTGCTGTTTGCCAACCCCTTCGCATAATAATTTGAAATTTTAGATTTGAGGTTTTGGCGATTCTAATCCAAAATCTCAAATCTAAAATCGATTAAGCGAATTAGATGGAAGCCGTCAAAAAATCATGATGCACTGGACAGTATTACTAGCAGTTGAAGAAGCGGCTAAGGAAGGGGGACTGTTTGATATAGATGCTACGCTGCCTCTGATGGCGGTGCAGTTTTTAATTCTAGTCGCAGTCTTGAATGTAATTTTTTACAAGCCGCTCAGCAAGTCAATTGACGATCGCGCCGATTACATTCGCAACACTCAAGTCTCCGCCCAAGAACGCTTGGCAAAAGCTCAGCAACTAGCGCAGCAGTACGAGCAAAAACTGGGAGAAACTCGCAAACAGTCTCAATCAGTAATTGCTGCTGCTCAAGCTGATGCCCAAAAAATTGGGGCAGCAAAAGTAGCTGAGGCTCAACAAGAAGCTCAAGTCGCGCGAGAAAAGGCTGGGCAAGAAATAGAGCAGCAAAAGCAAGAAGCAATGCGCTCACTAGAACAACAAGTAGACGCGCTCAGCGGCCAAATTCTCGAAAAGCTATTAGGGCAGTCGCTGGCCAAATAGCGAGCCGAAGAGTTTTAGATTTTTGAGCGAATCTCAAATCTAAAATCGCTTCACCCAATCTGCACGCGCAATTATGGAAGAGTATCATGGGGACTGTTTTATTGCTAGCCACAGAAGCTAGCGGCGAAGGTGGTTTCGGTTTAAATTTCGATATTTTAGAAACCAACCTGATTAACCTGGTCATTATTATTGCAGTGCTGTTTTATTTCGGGCGCGGATTTGTAGGTAAAATCCTGACAGAGAGGCGTTCGGCCATCCAAGAGGCGATTCAAGAAGCAGAAAAACGCCAAAAAGATGCAGCAGCAGCTCTAGCAGAGCAACAGCAAAAACTGACTCAAGCGCAAGCAGAAGCCGAACGAATTCGTGCCGCTGCTGAAGAAACTGCCAAGAAAGCAAAAGAAACAATTCTAGCTCAGGCAGCGCAAGACGTTGAACGCATGAGAGCAACAGCAGGTCAAGAGTTGGAAGCGGAGCGGGAAAGAGCGATCGCCCAACTGCGATCGGCGGTTGTATCTCTGGCATTAGCAAAGGTGGAAAGCCAGCTAAAAACTAGCTTGGACGACGGCGCTCAACACCAATTAATCGATCGCAGCATTGCGTTACTGGGAGGCTAAAACGTGAGTACAGTCAGCACAGAAGTCTTACAGCCTTACGCATCTGCCTTGATGTCACTGGCTCAGTCCAACAATCTCTCAGAGAAGTTCGGCGAAGATATTCGTTCCTTGCTGAGCCTGCTAGAAGGTTCGGAAGATTTGCGTCAATTTTTAGCCAATCCGCTGGTAAAACCGGATGCTAAAAAAGCCGTGATTCAGCAAATAGCGGGTGAAGAAATGAGCCCCTTGATGCACAGCTTTCTGAAGCTATTAGTAGACAAAGGAAGAATTCTTTTTTTAGAAGGGATTGGCAAACAATACTTGGCAAGGCTCCGAGAACTAAACCAAACAGTATTGGCTGAAGTTACATCGGCAGTCCCGCTTTCAGACGCTCAACAGCAGACTGTTCGCGAGAAAGTGCAGGCGATGACCAGCGCTAGAAGCGTAGAAATTGAAACCAAAATAGACGCAGATTTAATCGGCGGTGTGGTAATCAAAGTAGGCTCTCAAGTAATTGATGCCAGCCTGCGGGGACAATTGCGCCGTCTAGGAATTCGCTTGAATTCCTGAGAGTTAATAGCTGATGACTATTAGCTAATTTAATTAGCAGTTAACGGTTGGTAGTTTTGAACAACTGATAACTGACAACTGACAACAAACAACTGACAAAAAACAACTGACATGGCAGCAATCAGACCTGACGAAATTAGCAGCATTATTCGCCAGCAAATTGAGCAGTACGACCAAGACGTAAAAGTCTCTAACGTCGGTACTGTTCTGCAAGTAGGCGACGGCATTGCTCGGATTTATGGCTTGGATAAAGCTATGTCTGGGGAATTGCTAGAATTTGCCGACGGCACCGTGGGCATTGCACTGAACCTCGAACAAGATAACGTGGGTGCAGTGTTGATGGGCCAAGGCCTCGGCATTCAAGAAGGTTCGGCAGTTACTGCTACTGGCAGAATTGCTGAAGTCCCCGTGGGTGAAGCAATGTTGGGACGGGTAGTTGATGCTTTGGCCCGTCCGATTGACGGCAAAGGAGAAATTAAAACTACTGAATCTCGCTTGATTGAATCTCCGGCACCGGGGATTGTTTCTCGCCGTTCAGTTTACGAACCCATGCAAACAGGAATTACCGCTATTGATGCGATGATTCCGGTGGGAAGAGGACAGCGGGAACTGATTATCGGTGACAGACAAACCGGTAAAACTGCGATCGCGATCGACACGATTATTAACCAAAAATCGGAAAACGTGATCTGCGTTTACGTAGCGATCGGTCAAAAAGCTTCTACAGTAGCTAACATCGTCAACGTCCTGCAAGAAAAGGGCGCGATGGACTACACGATCGTAGTAGCAGCCAACGCTAGCGACCCCGCAACACTGCAATACTTGGCTCCCTACACAGGTGCTAGCTTAGCCGAGTATTTCATGTACAAAGGCAAGCACACTTTGGTCATTTACGATGACCTTTCCAAACAAGCACAAGCTTACCGCCAAATGTCTCTGTTGCTGCGCCGTCCTCCCGGTCGCGAAGCTTATCCCGGAGACGTGTTTTACCTGCACTCTCGCTTGCTAGAACGCGCTGCTAAATTGAGCGACGATTTGGGCGAAGGCAGCATGACTGCTTTGCCAATTATCGAAACCCAAGCTGGTGACGTTTCTGCTTACATTCCGACGAACGTAATTTCGATTACCGACGGTCAAATCTTCCTTTCTTCTGACTTGTTTAACGCTGGTTTGCGTCCGGCAGTAAACCCCGGTATTTCGGTATCGCGGGTAGGTTCGGCGGCTCAAACTAAGGCGATGAAAAAAGTAGCCGGTAAGGTGAAATTGGAATTGGCGCAGTTTGAAGAACTGGCAGCATTTTCTCAGTTTGCTTCTGACTTGGATAAAGCTACTCAAAATCAATTGTCGCGCGGTCAGCGCTTGCGGGAACTGTTGAAACAGCCGCAAAGTTCGCCTCTGCCGATGAACGAACAAGTGGCTGTAATCTATGCCGGTATTAACGGCTATATGGATGACATTCCAGTGGAAAAAGTCAGCAAGTTTACTGTTGGTTTGCGCGACTATTTGCGGACTAGCAAGCCGAAGTACGGCGAAATTGTTCAAGGCGGAAAGGCTTTGACTGATGAAGCTGAGAAGCTGCTGAAAGAAGGCATCACTGAATACAAGCAAAGTTTCTTGGTTTCTGCGTAATTAGTCATTAGTCATTAGTGATTAGCGGGTGAAATTGTTAGGGACACGGCTCTTGGAGTGTCCCTAGATTAAGGACACGGCATTGCCCATTGGTGTCAAAAAACACGTTAAGCCCGCAGTCCGACAGGGGTTAAAACCCCTGTCTCAAAGCAAAAGTCCTCTGAAGAGGACTGAAGAAATTATTAGTCCTCTTCAGAGGACTTTCGCTATTAGACAGGGACTTCAGTCCCTGGCGGGATTTCGGCTTAAGTTGACACGAATGGGCAGTGCCGTGTCCCTACGGTGGGTTAAAAAATGCCGTTTCTCGATCGCGCACAAGCTTAAAAATTGATGACTAGGAACTAAGAACTCAGAATAAAAGCTAAGAAAAAAGGAGAAAGTTATGGCAAATCTGAAAACTATTCGCGATCGCATTAAGTCGGTCAAGAACACTAAAAAGATTACAGAAGCAATGCGCTTGGTGGCCGCTGCAAAGGTGCGCCGCGCTCAAGAACAGGTGACTGCTACTCGGCCTTTTGCCGATCGACTGGCAGAGGTATTGTACGGTTTGGCGGAACGCTTGCAGTTTGAAAACCTGGATTTGCCGCTGCTGAAAAAACGCGAAGTGCGATCTGTGGGACTGTTGGTAGTTTCGGGCGATCGGGGTTTGTGCGGCGGCTACAACAGCAACATCATCAGATACGCCGAAAATCGCGCTAAGGAAATCAAAGCTGAAGGCTTAGACTACAAATACGTGTTGGTAGGACGCAAAGCTACTCAGTATTTCCAGCGCCGCGAACAGCCGATTGATGCTACTTACGCTAACTTAGAACAAATTCCCACAGCACCGGAAGCGGCACAAATTGCTGACGAATTGCTTTCGTTGTTCCTGTCGGGAACTGTGGACAGAGTTGAGCTAATTTACACCAAGTTTGTGTCGCTAATTAGTTCGCGTCCGGTAATTCAAACTTTGCTGCCCCTCGACCCCCAAGGTTTGGAAACTCCCGATGATGAAATCTTCCGCTTGACATCGCAAGGCGGACAGTTTCAAGTATCGCGCGAGAAGGTTGCTTCACCTACGAAGAGCTTGCCCAGAGACATGATTTTCGAGCAAGATCCGGCGCAAATTCTGGAGGCTCTTTTGCCCTTGTATTTGAACAACCAATTGCTGCGGGCTTTGCAAGAGTCTGCTGCTAGCGAGTTGGCAGCGCGGATGACGGCGATGAATAATGCTAGTGAGAATGCTAGCGATTTGATCGGTAGTTTGACGCTGACTTATAACAAGGCGCGGCAAGCGGCAATTACTCAGGAAATCCTGGAAGTTTGCGGCGGTGCTGAGGCTTTGAACGGTTAGGTTAGGGTTGACAATTTGTTAATTTTATGGTATGCGTCTGGGGGAACTCAGGCGCTTTTTTTTAGTAAAAATACAAAAAAATTCGACGATCTAAACTTACCTTGAGATATCCCACATTCCGCACGGAGACTGTCACAATCGGTTTTTTCGGGAGTTGGATCGAAAATTAAGTTTTTTTTTTATACAAAGATACCGATCACTCGTGGCAACGATCGGCAGTTTCAGGCGATCGAATAACCAAAATTCGTAGTGTGCCAGTTGGGGGTGCGGAATGTGGGATGTATGGTGGCAATAATTTACCTGTTCATTAGTTGAGAAATATGGATGGTAAGATCGGGAAAAGCAAGGGGTTCAATGGTGCCCGTTCGGAAAGTATTTCGCTGCTGGTAAAAATCGCCTTCCGGGAAGCGAAACACAATTAATTGTCGATCGCGCAGGTTAACAACCCAATATTCTTGAATTTCGGCTGCTGCATAAATCTTGCTTTTTTCCTCTAAGTCTTTAGTCAAACTGGAATCAGCATATTCAATCAGCCAAAAAATGTTTTCTGGATATGGGTGATGTTCCAGATAGATATCGTTGAGAGGTTGAACGACGGCAATATCGGGTTCTGGTTCTGAGTTATTTGGCAGAGTAATCGGTCTGGCTTCGCGAATTTGGGCTCTCGTAGATAATGCGACTCGCAATCGGTTGGCAAATCGATCGCTAAAATAAGTATGCGCCGTTCCTTCGGGTACCATTTCGACTATTACTCCATTTAGTAATTCGACTTTGCGATCGTTTAAAATGCCGGCTTCGATCATTTTATGGTAGTGATCTATTGTCCATTTTGCTGTAGTTAATGTCATCGCGATCGCTCCTTGCTTATATCTCACTATGACTTTTTGCTGAATTAACTTATTTTAGGCGATATACTCAGGTTCTATCGGATTTTTTACGTTCTTCTAACCACCGCTGAAATGACTTCTTACTTTCTCCAGATGGTTTACCGAGAATAATATTTTTGATGCTAATGTCTTCGTCAATATCAGGCCAGTGGATTCCATCATTTCCACCAATAAATCGCCAATTATTGCGTTCCTTTGGTGTGCTATGCAATAGCCTAGGATACCAAGCTAAAGGAACAGAAATAGTACGACCATCGGATAGATCGACTGTTAGCGCGTCGTCTGTAACAACTACGTTTTGTGCTTGGGGGATTTCTAGCAACTCAACCATTAAAAAAGTTATTATTTCAGGATATGTGGCAAGATTACCAAGATTAAAGGAAAGGGAGGAAAAATGGCCAAAAAAATCTGGATTGTCTACAAAACCGAAAGCATGAGTGCTCCCGGCTGGGAACAACGTCAGCTTATGCCGAGGGGCGGTCTCACTAATATACTTTGGGAAAATTGGACTTGGGAAGAAAACCCAGAAATTCCTCAAGTAGGGGACAAAACCCGCGATTATGAAAATTTATCTGACCCCGGTAATGGAGTCACCCACGGGAAAGATGGAGATTGGGTAGTTACTCGCGTTCAGCAGTTTTCTGCTTCTGATACTGAGGAGCGAATTGTGGTGTGTTACTGTTCTTACCAACCTGTTACATCGGATTGGGAAGCGCTACAACAAAGCGTGTCTGTCAATCAGATGCTAGCAACTGTCGAGTAATATTGACTGGATAATTAGTTCGTAAAAGCGATCGCTCACTCCTGCACAATTTCCACCAAGTCTTCAATCATCACATCAAAGGTTCGGGCCAATTTGTGTATGGAAATGAAGTCAATGGTGGACACTCCCGGACAGCGGGCGTAGTGTCTGACGGTGCTGTAAATTACTCCCGATCGCTCTGAAACTTCTTTCAGCGTCCAACCTTTCTCAGCAGCGAATTCTCTGACTTTTAGCCTGACTAAACCCATACTTGACAAATGATGGTGTACCATCATAGGATAGTTTTATCCCAAAAAGCGATCGCCCCAAGGTCTGCACAACTGACGGTCGATCGCCGATTCAAATCCCTTGAAAAAGGATTTATCTATGATATTAGCCTGGTTTCAGCCAAAAGCTACTCTTTGACGACCTCAACCAAATCTTCCACCATCACGTCCAAAGTACGTGCCAACTTCAGCAGACAAGTAAAATCAACCATTGCCATTCCCGGAGAACGTGAATAGGTGGTGAGTCTGCTGTAAATGACTCCCGATCGCTCAGACACCTCTTTGATCGTCCAGCCCTTCTCAGCAGCAAATTCTTTAACCCGCAATCTAATTAAACCCATTGACAAAAAACTAGATTTACTCTGGGATAAAATTTTATCGTAAAGAGTGATCGCTCACTCCTGCACAATCTCATACAAATCTTCGATCAACACATCAAAAGTCCTCGCCAACTTGTGCAAGGCTGTCACGTCAACTGTTGCTAATCCGGGCGATCGGGCATAGGTTCTCAGCGTGCTGTAGACTACGCCCGATCGCTCTGAAACCTCTTTGATCGTCCAGCCTTTCTCAGCAGCAAACTCTCGAACCCGCAATCTAATTAAACCCATAACCTCTTGACAGATGATTGATATAAGTCATACAATTATACTGTAAAAAGCGATCGCCCCTAGGCCTGGAAAACTCAAGGACGATCGCCTATCAAAGTTCAAATCCCATCAACTGGGATTTATTAACCATCTGAAATTCCCATCAAGTGGGATGTACCAACCATTGAAAATTCCCATCAAGTGGGATGTACCAACTATGTTAGCAAGCTTTCGACCAAAATCAACCCCCAGACACAGATTGAGCCGGTTTGTGACGAAAGAGGCGATCGCGCGGCTGCTGAAAATCAAGGTAGAACAAATATATCGCTTCGAGTGCTGGGCGCATATCCTGTACGTGCACGCTAAAGGGATGAGTCGGTTTGTGAGTTATGCCGACTTTCCGCCAGTTTTGGGAGTGGAATCGCCCTCTGGTTTAGATTTTGGTTATTGGAAGCGCCGGATAGCGAGTCAGAAAGAGAGACACGCGCCGGATTTTTGGGTGGATTTCTATGCGGATAGATTTCAGAAAGCTGTTTGTGTTTCTGAATTGTTGGAGTGGGGAAATTTGGTGGGGGTGATTAAATTGATGTTGGGGGCGATCGCCCTGGAGTCGCTGCGAAAGGTTTATGCACAGGAAAAATATGTGCTGGAACATTTCTAAATGCTGTCTGAACTCTTGTCCCCCCCTTGTTAAGGGGGGCTAGGGGGGATCTGAGCTCTGTTAAGTCGAATAGCCGTGGAGTCGCTGCGAAAGGTTTACGCACAAGAGAAATCTCTGCTGGAACATTTCTAAATTACTCCTAAACGCAGGGGTGGTTAGAAACCGAGTTTTTTGGCCAGAATGTTGCACGCCCAGCCTTTAGCTAAAGTAAAAAACCCGGTTTCTTTGGTATGCGTAACTCCCATAAACTCCTGTCCCCCCCTGTAGGGGCGGTGCCCCCGTGCCCGCCCGAAAGATGGGGGCTACCACGGGGGGATTGCCCCTACAGGAATTACTCGCGGCAAACATTCAAAAAATTGGTACAAGCTCGGCCGCAACAGTTATAATTTCTCCATGCGCTTCCCCCTCTATCTGAGTTAAGCCCATGAGTAACCTTTCAAATATCCCAGGCGGAGGCGATTTACCCGATCGCTACCGGAATGTAGGAGAACAAATCCAGACATTCTTTGATTTTGCCGAAAACAATCCCGATCGCGCTGTTCCTTTTTTCGTCAATATCTGGGAAACTCAAGCATCACTAACCACGCGGGCTCTAGCGCTACAAGGCTTAGGCGTGGCTGCAAAACACTATCACGTTAAAGAGGCTTTAGCAGACTGGGATGTGCTTAGAGATATCGCGAAGGAAGTCAAGGGGAAGGGGGAAGTTAGCAACGATTTGACTCGGTGGGCGGCGGCTTCGGCGTTGGAGGCGATCGGATATTCTCGACAGAGTTTACAACATCGAGAAGGGGGCGGTTTTACTGAGCCTTTAGATCGCATTCGCCGGGAAATTCGCGATCGTAAGCTGATAGAAATTAACAGAATTCCGCGCCTAAACACCAGAGGAGAAACAACGGCAGAATATCAAAGAAACCTAGAATTTTGGGTGTATGGGCCCGTTGAGGAGTTATTCGCTGGTAACGATCACTCTCCGAATTATCAAGAGTTAGTAAAAGATGTCATTCGCGAATTACACGGGCGCGGGGTTTATTTGGGATTGATATCACCCAATCTACTTGTACAGGCGGAGGCGCTACTTCAAGCTGGGTCGATTTTTAAAGAATCTGCTGAGATTGAGAATTTTCTCTATCCGTTTTTGGAAGAGTTTTTACATAACCCCAACCAGGAAATATCATTTAGAATTAATGCTGCGGAGATTATCCATACAGCAAGGGATTTAAGCAGAAGGCTGAAAACTTTGAGCAAGTTGTTGTTGGAAGAAAAAAATCCAAAATTGCAAGAAGTGGTGCTGCGGCAATCTCAGTCATTATTTAAACGCTCTGCTGAGATTGAGGAATATCTTTATGGGCTTTTGGAAGAATTTTTACATAATCCCAACAATGAAGCGTCATTGATAATAGGTGCGGTAGAGATTATTTATACAAGTAAAGATTTAAGCAGAAAGCTGAAAACTTTGAGCCAGTTGTTGTTGGAAAAGACAGAGTTGCGGAATGCAGCGGTGAGGCTGTTGAATCCTTATAAGCAGGAGTTAGCTAGAGTAAATGCTGATGCTTATACGGTATTAGAAACGCTTAATTTTGAGTACACGATAGATAAACCTGAGCCAAAAGATTTAACCATCGCACAGATGGAGAATCGGATCTCATCAGCTAATCAGTTAAAAAGTCAGATTTCAACAAGATTTGTAAGTTCTATAGCATCCGCAGAATCAGTTGGGAGTCAATATAGGCGATCGGCTTCAGTGTTGAAACAATTTCTGCAAAACAAGCAGGATGAATACCTCTCAAATACTGATATTTGGATAGAAGTATTAAGAAAACAAATTTCCGAAACAGCAGCAGAGCAGAGGAAAGTTGAATCAAATCAACTTTTGATCAAAGAAGCTATTAGTGTTCTCGCTAATATTGTCTATGCTAATAAAGTTACTTCTATCCCTGAAAAAGTGTGTGTTCAAGACGAAAAATTTGTATTTTCTAGTATAAAATTTTATACTTACAACCAAAACTACCAAATTCAAATTGATTTGAAAGCCATAAAGGTTTCTTTAATTGAACTGATTAAAACAGATTTTTCTCTTCAACACTTCTTAAACTACACCGTGGCATCAACACCCGCATTAGAGGATTTATTCATGACAATATTTGAATTAATAGGTCATGATTTGCATTTGTTAGACCATATTAACCACTCCGAATTCAAGAAAGTCTTATTAGTTTTTTTATATTGTGTCATAGCTAGTTTTGTGACAGCTAATTATGGATGGATCTGGCTCATCATGATATTAATAGTAACAATAGTCATAAAGTTTCCATTTTTGACTAAAGAACGTCAAATAAGAGAGAAAAAAGTGAAAGACACACAGTCTATTTTCTACAATTTAAATAATCAATGGAAAGAATAAGTAATCAATCATATATTCTGTGTTTACAGATTACTCCTAAGCAGACTACTCAGGAAACCAGTAAAACTGAACTCCGTAAAAACCTCCAACAAACCCAACAGCAGCTAATAACCTCAATTAGCCACCTTGGAACTAACCTAACAATTTCCCTCCGTTACATATATGATCCCAATCAATCCCCCAAACTCAAAACTTACCTCTTAATCAATCACCCCAATAACACCGAAACCGCAGAAAATTCCCAACAAATCCTCAGCCTCCTCACCAAAGGCAAATTAAGCCAATTCTTCACCCTCACCCCTCAACCAAACCTTACCCAATTCCAAAACTTAGAATGGGTGCAAACAATTGGCGAAATTCTCAAACATGAAGAATTCATCGCACCGCAAAATTACTACCTACCTCACCTTTTCGAGGCAAATCAAACCAATGATATGTCAGCAGTCTGCGATGTCATCCACCGCTTAGACAGCAAACTCATTTTAGAAATCACCCTGCAAACCTATGACAACCCCACTCAAAAATCCTTGTGGGTAAATGCCATCAACCAAATGCTCGCTCAATTAGAGAAAGTTAACGCCAGCACCAGCGGAATCAAAGACAACATTCTCTCAGTCACATCAGCACTTTACCAAAAATACCAACAGTCCTATCCCAACAGCGACCTATTCCAATATAGCATCAAAGCCCTAGCAGAAAATCGTGCCGATGCCTTTCCCGTCCTCGACGCTCTCATCCATGAAGCCATCAAAGAAACACCTCACGGAAAACGATGCCGAATCATCCAAGTTAGCAAAGATAAACCCGGATTTTCCGAAAGCTTGGAAGCCACAAAAAACGTAGATATTTCAAGTGCTATTGAATGGGAAGGCTGGCAGAAAAACAACAGTCAAATGTCAATTGTAAATGCAATCCAGCCTGAAAAAAAAGGCTTAGGAAAATTTGGCAATTCTGTCAGTCTTCCCGAGAAACCATCATTGTACCATCAAAGTCAGCCACCCCTGATAGGTGGCATCACCTCAGACCAAAATCCCAATCTACCGCAACTATATAATGCTGTTTCAGATGGTTCAGGTTTAGCGAAGTTGTCATCAACTCCGTCCCCATCTCGAATGGTTGATTTAAAGCCATTGCATCGGCTGGCGACAGTTCAAGAAATTAGCGGGTTTTTCCGCATTGGTATTCCACCAGTCAATAAAATGTCATTAGAAGAAACAGTAAAAATGTTCCCAGAAATTTTACCCATTGAGGAGGTAATCAAAAATTATGGTGATTTAATTAATGAAGATACATATATAGTCGGAGTTGATGAAAGTGGAGATCCTTGTCTTTCTAATTTTGAAGATATTGCCCATCGGCTGGTAGCTGGCGTACCAAAATCTGGCAAAACTAACTTTATCAATTCGATCATATATCAGTTTTTGTATGCCAGTTACAAAATCAAAGCTGAACGAGAAATTTATATTGCTGACTTTAAGGAAGGCTTAGATTATCATCGTATCGTCAGACGTTATTCAAATGTTAAACTCGTAACAGAATTTGAAGATTTTGCCTCTCTCCTGAATAGCCTTGTCCAAAAATATAAGCAACGGCTTAATGAGATGATTACCCAAGATGTTGAAAGTTTAGCTCAATTGAGAGCTAAGTGTAACACCCAAGATCATAGAATTATATTGTTCATTGATGAAGCAGCATCAATTGTCAACGCAGAAAGGTCTATCAAAGGTAATATCTATAGAGATTTAGAAACCTTAGTTTTGAAGTCTCGCGTTGCCGATATTAATATCTTCTACTGCACTCAACAACCTGCCGATACGAACGTAACTCCCAGTCAAATCTTATATAATCTTGACGAGCGCATTGTTTTTCGCGTCCAATCTAATATTAGCACCAGACTACTAGATGACGATCGCGCAGCTAGTTTACCCGTTAATCCCAAAGGAAGGGCAATCTATCGAGGGTTAGATGCAGAACCCAAACTAATTGCTACTCCTCACGTCCCCAAAGATATCTGGGCTAAAGATAGCTTGTTTAACTAAAAAATTTGTATTAACATAACATAACAAGTGTAGTGAGGTAAGTTATGGACGATTTAGTGGGTCAAGTAGAAGACTTCCAAAAAACAATGAACCAAATGGTTGAGCTAATAGATGACGCTAAATCACAAGCAGGGCAGCTACCAGAGGCCAGTATAGCTGAAGCACGAGCTAAAGTTCAGCAGATTTATGAAATTTGTGATGAAGCAATTAAAACGTTAAAAGTAGCCACCGGACAAGCGGAGGACATCATGAAAACTGTAGGAGGCTAATGGGAATCAACGAAGAGTGCGATGTGCTTCAGTCAATGCTCAGTCAAGTTCTTGATAGCTTGGCTGAGGTGCAAACTCGTGCTAAATATTTACCGGATTGCGATATATATGAGCTAAAGCGAGAGATTTCTGACATTCTGGAAATCTGCTGTGAGGAAATGAGCCGCATGAAGTTAACTCAAAATCAAATAGAGTTAATTCAGGAGATGATTGGAGTACAATCGTTCTTACCTTCAATCAGTTCTCCAACAACTAAATTGGCTAATACGGCTGTTAATGATACTTCTATTCAAGATGCGATGGCGCAAACAGAGATTTTTTTGACAACGGCCCTTAAATCAGGTGTACCTGTATGGTTAGCCCTCGAACTCGCTAACCTTCCGGGTGATTCTTGGATGTTGTATGAAAATCCCAACGCGACAGAAAGACTCACTGATTTAACCCAAAATCCCGCCAGTGACTATTATCAAAAAAAACCGAATACGCAACTACAAGGCGATCAAGGAGAATTAGTCTTATTGAAAATGCTGTTAGACTCTGATGATACAGAAAATCTCCTGTCAAGTTTACAAATCAAACCTAAACTTAATTTTAAAAATGGCAAAGATTACTGTAAACCAGATTTTTATCTAACATCTCACCGTTTAATTTGTGATGCAAAAGCCTATAAACCTAGTTCCATTAATGGCATTAACGCAGCAGCCAAGAAATATGTTAACTATCTTCAGGAAAATGGAGGAGGTGAAGTCAAATTTTATGTACCTAGAGATACTTATGCTAAATGTCAGCACCAAATAAATCGACTTCAATCTCAAGAAAACGGGGTCAATGTTACCATCCATCCTATGACCATTGATTATGAACATATACTTTGGAAAAAAGAATTAATTTATACTTATCTTAAGTCTTTGCTAAAGTTTAAGTAACTCCTTCTATGAGCAATAATTCTTCAGGCAATATTCCCAGTGGAGTTGATGTCAATAATCTATCTCAAATCAACTCTCAGCAACGGACACACATTCTCGATAGTGACACCACAGGAGGCGGTCACGGCCCTGGTAGAGGAATTTCTGGTAAAAGTGAATTTCCCGCGCGCTGGAGCGACCAGCAGATAATGAATTATATTTCGGAGGTGATTCAAGACCCTAATTCTATCTGGTTCCAGCAAAATGGAAAGGCGGGTGCTAAATACACTAAGACAGGAAATCCAGTGAAATGGCAGATTGATGGAACTAGAGATGGTGTTAACATAAGGGTAATTGTAGAACCAGATGGCAGAGGTGTCATCACAGCTTTTCCGACTAATATATCGCCCAACCCGTAATAATTAAGGAGATAGACTCATGTTTGACTATAAAATTGTGGTAAAGAAACTTAATGAAGTCCTTGCCCAACTTAAGGAAGTTTTTTCGGGCGCTCAAATAGAATTCCTTCAATCTTACATCAATGCTGGCGAGTGGAATTTGGCGTTAGAGACTTTGTGCGATATTCTCCTTGAAGAAGAAATTTCCATTGATTTAAAGGCTTATGAACTATTGCAAGAAGTGGGAAATATTTTGAACATGGAACGAGAAACTTGGGAGATGTTAAAAGTGCAGGTAACTCCTGTATAATTCGGCTCATTTCAGCCCGTGGCGATATCTATGACATCACTTTTACTGAGTTTCAATAAAGGAGGTTTTTATGTCTCGCACACTAGATATTTTTGTAGACTTTCCACAGGACATCGAACATTTAATCAAAGAATTAGAGTTTATATTGGCTCTGAAATTAGAGCTGGTTTCTGATGGCATTGACCACTGGTATGAGTTTCGTAACTCAACAATCACTCTTACAGTAGGAAAGCATGATTTTGAAAATGATAAAGAGCTCAACTTTGAAGAATACCCTTACAACCTATCAATCAGAGCGCTGAAAATCTCGAATGAACTTGATAGAAAAAAGTGGCGAGATGAGTTTGCTAGTTATGTTCTCCACAAGTTGAAAACTACCGAAAGGTATCGTTTAATGCTGGTGGATGACTTACAAGTGAAGTTAGAGGAGTTTGCGCCATTGGTGAAGGTTTGATCGAACATCATACAGGCAAGTTCTGAAACCGATTTGTAAAAACGAGGAAATGACTATGGTCACTGCTACTGCTGTACAAGATAATTTTACTTTAGAAGAGTTCATCACCGAGCCGCCCGACAACATGGAATTGGTAGACGGCAAACTTGTGGAGAAAAATGGCATGACACTAAAGACGGGTAAAATTCAGTTAAGCCTGGGGGATGCTTGGAAAAATTACAAAGATTCTAGCGGACAAGGTGGAGAGGCTTATGTCGAGGTTCCTTGCCGTACCAACCGACAAATTCGCCGCCCCGATGTCGCTTATCTTACACCAGAATTAGTTGCACAATTTGGCAATCTTGCCACTTTACCCCAAAGTTTTCCCTTAATTGCCGAAATAGTTTCACCCACCGATATTGCTGAAGATGTCTTTCTCAAAGCACAGGAATATTTAGAATCTAGCTGTCAGGAAGTTTGGCTAGTTTTTCCCGAAAGTCATTTAGTATTTGTGATGACTCAAAATCAAATATTGACATTTAGATCCGGCGATACCGCGAGCACCCAACAAATCCTGATCGGTTTTAGCATCGATGTCGATCTATTGCTAGCTTAAACTAAATTCTACAACCTTTCATTTAGCAGCACGCCACACAAAACTCTCCTCTACCCGTTGCACCAGTTCTGAAATCAAATTGCTACAATATGTTTAAGAATCCTCAGTCCGCCTTCGCGGACTTCGTTTTTAGAGCATCGGAATTCTATTCGGTGGTATTTAATGAATATCCCACCCTTATCGGAGCAAACCGCCATGTCAGACGACTTTTCCTTAGACGAGCTTTTAAATAGAAGTTACTACGCCTTCAAAGACGCAGAAAACCAAGTGGGACAGTGCAATGTTTTAGTTATCGGCAAAACCGGTGTCGGCAAAAGTACCCTGATAAATTCCGTTTTTCGCCAACGCTTAGCAGAAACCGGAGTCGGCCGCCCCATAACTCAAGGCATCCGCCAATATACAAAACCGAATTGCCCAATTACAGTCTACGATACTCCCGGACTCGAACTCAACGCCGAACAAGTTAAAGTTATTCAATTAAACGTTGCTAAACTGATTGAAGACCAAAGACTCCTGCACCCAAAAGAACACATTCACGTCATCTGGTACTGCATCAATCACAGCGCCAATAGAATAGAATCTGTGGAGGAAAGCTGGCTAAAAGAAATGGAAGTCAAAGACGTACCAGTTCTTTTAGTGCTGACTCAGACGACATCTAAAAAGCCGGGGGAATTTTTCAAGCAACTCGAACACATGAATTTGCCCGTCAGTCAAATTATCCCCGTCATGGCTGAACCGGAAGAAATAGATGAGGATTATACAGTAAAATCTCACGGTTTAGATAAGTTGGTAGATGCAACTTTTCAACTGCTGCCCGAAGTAGCTAAAAAAGCTTTTGTAAAAGAACAAATTGCTAATATTGCGCTCAAATCCGATATGGCATTTAAGTATCTCAGTGCTTATGTGGCAGGTTCTGCAATTGTCGGCGCGACTCCTGTACCGTTTGCTGACGCGCCGATTTTGATGACGATGCAAACGGCAATGATTGCTAATATTACTGTGATTTTTGGAATGCCCTTTGATAAGGGGTTTATTTCGGCGATGCTGTCTGCTATTAGCGGCGCTGGCGGGGTTACTGCTATCGGCAGAAGTATTGTTACTAATTTGATTAAAATGATTCCTGGTGCGGGTACTGTTGTCGGCGGTGCTATCTCCGGTGCAACGGCAGCAACTCTCACCCTTGCCCTCGGTTTGGCTTACATTGAAGTGCTTAAAGCTTACATGAAAGCTCAAGTTAATGGCGAACAACTTTCTTTGCAACAGTTAACCAAGATGTTTGTGGAAATGTACAAGGAGTATGCTAGTTCTGGGCGTAAAACTTTGAAGGATGAGCAACCGAATCAACCTAAACCTCCCAATCAAATTAATATTGAGTAAATTGGGCATGGGGCATGGGGCATAGGGCTGGGGCATAGGGCATAGGTTATTTTTTTACTCCAACTGAGATATTTCACCATTCTCAATAAGCCTTTTATGAACAGGCAAGATGCCTGTTCTTCCACAAAGATATTGATTTTCTTGTGGAACAGGCATCTTGCCTGTTGCTGAAAATGGTGCAATATCTCAGTTCCAATTCCCAATTCCCAATTACCAATTACCAATTACCAATTCCCAATTACCAATTGATTGCTACAATATGAGTGAATTCTGCAAAAGAGAGTAAATGGCTATGGCAATGGCTGCCGTTTTATCAGAAAATATTTCTCTAGAAGACTTTATGGCTAATCCCCCCGACGATATGGAATGGGTGGACGGGCAAATCGCGGAGAAAAATGGCATGACAGTAAAACACAGTCTCATCCAATCTAGACTAGATCGTTATTGGGGAAATTACAAAGATTCTAGCGGACAAGGAGGCGAAGTTTATGTCGAAGTTCCTTGTCGTACTGACAGGCGAGTGCGCCGTCCTGATGTAGCTTATCTGACTCCTGAACTTGTTGCTCAATTTGGCGATGTTCCTACTTTGCCTCAAAGTCCGCCGTTAATTGCTGAAATAGTTTCTCCTACTGATAGTGCGGAAGAGATTTTTCTTAAAGCACAAGAGTATTTAGATTCGGGTTGTCTGGAAGTTTGGATAGTTTTTCCAGAAAGTCGCTGGATATTGATCGTGACTAAAACTCAAAAGTTAACCTTTAACCAGGGTTCTACCGTCAGCACTCAGTTAGTGCTGGCGGGTTTTAGTGTTGCTGTTGACGAGTTGTTGGCTTGAAGGCAAAAATTAGTTAGGTATAAGTGCTTTCTGGCAGAGTTCGCCCGTGACGATCGTTATAATTTGTGAAAAAGTCATTGACAAAATGCCACTCGCTCGCCCAGCCATTTAATAAAAAAAATTATCAATAAAAAATGCAGTTGTAAAATTGCACAAAAGCACAAACAGCGGTAAAATACTGATTGCTTTGTTTCCAAATCTAGCGTAAATTCCAATTGGGGAATTAAAACCAATAATTGAAATATGTCTAAGACTTACACTGTTGAATTGATCCACCAAGGCTCTACCTATACCGTAGAAGTACCCGAAGATAAACAAATTCTCCGCGCCGCCAACGCCGCCGGCATTGAGTTGCCGAGTTCTTGCAATGCGGGGGTTTGTACTACTTGCGCTGCTAAAATTATTGAGGGTCAAGTCGATCAAGTTGATGGCATGGGCGTTAGTCCCGAACTTCAAGCAGAAGGTTATGTGTTGCTGTGTGTTGCTTATCCCCGATCGAACTTGAAGATAGAAACAGAAAAAGAAGACATTGTGTACGATCGCCAATTCGGTAAATCCTAGGACTAAGCTAAAATTGACCTAAGTACCGTTAGCGGTAAAACCACTATGGATCGCCCTATGACCACCCATTTCATTTCCGCAGAAGTTGACCTCCACGATACCGCCGAGCAACTGCACTCGGCTATTGAAATTGAACTGCAAAAGTACGGCGAACCCCTGCGGTGGGCAGTCACAGACGTGGATGTCGATCGGCAAAAGGCTGTGGTAGAAGGCTACGTGCTCGTGGAAGCATCCCCCGCAACACCGTGAACCCCCGCCCTTTAACAGTGGTTTTGATAGTCCCCACAGGCGTTGGAGCCTCGATTGGTGGGTTTGCAGGAGATGCGCTCCCCGTGGCTAGGGCGATCGCCCAAATTTCAGACACCCTGATCACTCACCCCAACGTCCTCAACGGCGCTCAACTTTATTGGCCGATACCTAACGCTCTCTACGTTGAAGGTTACGCCCTTGACAAATTTGCTGCCGGATGCTGGGGACTGCAACCGGTACATCAAAATCGCATCGGCTTAATCCTCGATGCCGGCATTGAACCAGACTTGCAGTTGCGCCACTTGCAAGCGGCTGATGCAGCGAGAGCTACATTGGGTTTGAATATAACCGATTGGGTTTTAACCGATCGCCCTCTGCAAGTAGAATTGCGTATTTCCGAATCCGGGGCATCTTGGGGGACGATCGGCAATCCCGACAGTTTATTGCGCGCGGCAGAAAAATTAATCACACAAGCAAGAGTAGAGGCGATCGCAGTTGTAGCCAGATTTCCCGACGATGAAGGCAGCCTCGCCCTCGAAAACTACCGCCGCGGCAAAGGAGTTGACCCCCTCGCCGGCGCGGAAGCTGTGATCAGCCACCTCATCGTCAGGACGTTTAAAATCCCCTGCGCCCACGCCCCCGCGTTGTCTGCGCTTCCCCTCGATCCGCACCTGTCCCCGCGCTCGGCTGCTGAGGAAATCGGCTATACTTTCCTACCTTGCGTGCTTGCGGGCCTGGGCAAAGCTCCCCAATTTGTCACTCCTACTGTGGGACAGGCATCTTGCCTGTCACAGCTATTGGGCGGGCAAGATGCCCACCCGCAGGTATTGGGCGGGCAAGATGCCCACCCCACAAGAGAGAAATTCTATGCAAACAGGCGAGATTTCGAGTCTCAGGGTTTGTGGGCCGATCGAGTCGATGCGGTGGTGATACCCGCCACAGCCTGCGGCGGCAGTGCTATTCTGAGTTTGAGTGCGCGATCGTCCGTACAAATCATCGCTGTCGGCGACAACAAAACCCAGATGCAGGCGACTCCAGAAAAACTCGGAATCAAAGCTTTGCAGGTAAACTCATATTTAGAGGCGATCGGAGTTTTGGTCGCTTTGCGAGCCGGCATCAGTCCAGCTTCCTTGGGTGCAGACATCTCCTCCCTGCGTTGTTTATCTGACTAATACCAATTTAATGTGAAGTTGCACATATCTCGATCCCCCTAAATCCCCCTGATTGTTGGGGAGTAGGGGTTGACTTTGATCCGGCTCTTGTCCCCCCCTTAGTAGGGGCGGTGCGACCCCTACTCCCCGTGCCCGCCCTTGGCTAGGGGGGATCGGATTCTACGGGGCCTCATAAAAAATTGGTATAAACCCAACAAATCTCAAATCTCAAACCTCAAATCTAAAAGTGATTAAGTGGCAGAAAAACTTCCCGGAAATCCTGAAATTGAACCCTTGACGCGCACCCAAGTTTTAGTAGCAATGGGCGTGACAGCAATTATGTTGCTGGCGGTAGCTAAATTGTGGTTGCTATTTGCATCGGTATCGCTTTTGCCAGTCAAATTGATAGGAATCGATTTGCTCCAAGGATGTGCGCTCGGACTGGCAATTACAGGCGGTAGTGCGATCGTTTATCACCTCTGGCCGGGTTATCGCCGGAGTGCTGATGTTTACTTGGAAGTAGTGCTCAAACCTTTGTTTTGGCCGGATTTGATTTGGCTGGGACTGCTGCCGGGACTTAGCGAAGAATTGCTATTTCGAGGCGTGATGCTGTCTGCTTTGGGATTGAATGTTACCAGTTTAGTTTTATCGAGTTTTTGTTTCGGCATTCTGCACTTGGGAGCCCTGGATCAGTGGCCTTATGCTGTTTGGGCAACGGCTGTCGGATTGCTGTTGGGTTACAGCGTTTTAGCGACTGGGAATTTGTTAGTGCCAATTACGGCTCATATCTGCACGAATTTGATTTCTAGCTGTGTTTGGAAGTGGGAACACGATCTGGTGAAGCGTTAGCTCGATCGCACGCTCAATATCGAGACCGGGGCGGGTTTAATGAATCTCTCGCCGGATTGGAGACATGGGTGAACCCGCCCCTACGGTAATTATGTTTATTTAACGTGATACCGAGTCAATAAACGTAAATTTTGTAGGGGCGGGTTCACCCGTATCTCTGCTTAATAACCAAGGTATTTTTAAACCCGCCCCCACCCAGCGACAGGATTTTATTAGGGTCACACTTAACGGACACGAGACTTGAAAACTTTGTTAAGGCAGTGTGTAGCTGCTCGATCGCACAATCAACTCACCTTGACTGGGGTTACGACTGAAAATAAAAGCTCCTTCTTGAGTTTCGCCCGTTGACAAAAAATCTATTTGTTGATCGCCGGATTCTACAACTTCGCCATTTACGCGCAATTCGGCAATAATTTGCACTGATTCGGCTGTTTCACCGCCCGTGTTTGTCACTGTAAACGGTACGTAAAATTGCCCTTGATTTTCGCGAATTGGTGTGTTCCGAGTGACAGAAATAATCGGAGGTTCCTGCTTTTTAGTCACCCAGTTGTAGATTACGAGTCCGGTGAGGGTAAAAAGGATCAAGCAGGCGATCGCAAATGTCGCCCATTCAGCAAAAGTTCTTTCTTGCGGCTGTTCTTTGTTATTACTTTCACTCATACCGCCAACCTCCCCGCCGCGCCGCCAACAGCCGCCGGCAATCCCAATACTAACGTATAGTTCAACCAAATCGACCACGGGTCGTCAAAACTGAGTTTGTGGAAGAAAAACATCATAAATGCAGAAGCCGCCAGCGACACTAAATAGGCCATGACAGTTTCGCTGAGGGGACGCTGAAAAATCCCTTGCTGCTGCTGCCGTTTTGCTTGATAAGTAAAGCCTGCTACAAATACAATACCGTAGGAAATTAGCAGCGAAGCGGCGATAATTGCTAATTGCCAAGGCGGCGAAATACCTGCAG
Source organism: Microcoleus sp. B13-B6 (assembly GCF_036705405.1). Classification (NCBI taxonomy): domain Bacteria; kingdom Bacillati; phylum Cyanobacteriota; class Cyanophyceae; order Oscillatoriales; family Microcoleaceae; genus Microcoleus; species Microcoleus sp. B13-B6. The sequence continues at coordinate 14,250 of NZ_JAUBUJ010000084.1, read as the reverse complement.
CTAGCATGGGAATTTCGTCAGTTGGGGCGATGTTGAAAGCAATGATCATCGCGCCGATTAAAGTAGCGCCGATATCTGCTACAGTTGGATTGATGCTAGGTTCCTTTTCGCTGTCTGAGCTTTGATAGCGATCGCCACTCAAGAAACCGCTTGCCAGGGCAACTCCCAAGGCAAACGGCAGGCCTTCAAATATGATTTTCCCCAAAGTTTCTTGCAGCGGAGTTTCCGGCGTAATTTCCCTGAGCAAAAATAGGACAAAAGCCGCGCAGACAATGCCGATGGCGATCGCTTCTACGGTATCGATTGCAGCATCTAGCCAGCGGATGTCCTTAGTTTTGCGAAAACCTTCTGTGCGAGTCAGCAAGAAAACGACGATAAAGGTAGTTGCGATCGCGATCGACATTTCCGCTGGTTCAGTATGCGAACCGATCCACCAAACCTCCATCGTATAAAGCAGCGGAATCCCGAATAAAAAGCCGCCAGATGCACCTCTAATGATGTCGTTTAGTTCATTTGACCACTGATTTTTGTGTCTTTTTGATTTCTTCATTTTTTAGTGAAAACGCACCTCAAAAATTTGGCAAGTAAATATTTTTTTAAACCTGCTAAAATAGAATACCATATTTGTTGTATTCTTTCTCTAACTTGCGTCCAGTCGCTAGCGGTTAAAATTCCCAATCAACGATTGATAAAACGCTTTTCTATTGTGTTCACCTTATGCAGCCGAACCACTGACGAACGCAAGAAACCTGCCTGCTCCCATTCTACAATCTCAACATCAAAAACAGTCCTATTTGTTTGACTTGTCACTCGTGCAACAACAATATCTTCATCTCCTGCATCCAAAAGTACCAGCACAGGACGGAGTTTTGATGTTGTTACATCGGCAAAAGGTAGTGCCAGTAAGAGAACTTCTCCTGATTGATAATTTGGCATATTTCAAATATTGTCGTAGATAGCATCTTCCTCGCTGTAGCCAGCCAATAATTGCTCAGCAGCAAGGATCTGCCAAGCAGCGTTTTCCTCTTCTTCATCTTCTTCTGTGTCAGTTGATCCTTTTACCCGAACAATAACTCTGACTTCTTGGTTAGCTGCAAAGTGTTTTAAGATGCGATCGGGAAATAAATTCTATTTTCCCTTCATCTGTGACTTTTGCTAAAAATTCGTAGGGTTTCCTGGTAGGTTTTAATCTCTATTAACCTAATTTTATTAAGGCAGTTATAGTGCGAGTTTAATCTCAGAGTAATCTCCCAAAGCTTCGTTGACTACAATCAGTTTTCCTTGACTATCTGCCCCTAATTGTTGATTGGCATTGAGTAATTCAATTCCATAAATAGTACCGTCGGGGGCAATGTCCACATTCATTTGATCGCTAACCTGGATAGTGTTTACCTGTGCGGTTTTTTCTTTCAGGTATATATAAGCTACGTTGTATCTTGGATCGTAAGTCAGTTTCACGGGAACCTCCTGCTCAAAAGAATTTGACAATTACAGTGATAATTATCCAGTCTTCGCTTTCTGGGGCTGCGATCGCCTCCACTTTCTTCATAGCATAAACTTTTCCCTGCCACTCAGCATTGAAGGAAAAGTTGCGCCTAAATCCGGTTCTGCCAAATTGAGCCGGAAAAGTTGTGCCACTTTCAACAGTAGCAATTACTTCTGCCTCAGTTGCACCTCGCTCAATCAATCGTGCTTGAGCATGGGGATGTAATCTAACGCTCACGTTGCTATTACCTCCTTTTTGCCTCTTTATTTTTGCACTAACTTAATTCACCACAGCCGCGCATAAGCATCAAAATAAAGGCATGAGTGTCCCACAACAACCTCATTCCATGTACTCCTTAAACTCTTCTAGCGGTTCGTCAAAATCATCGGACATCCCAACCATTCCTTTGGCACTTCCTGCTTGCCGATTGGGTTTAGCTTGTTTGGGAATTCCTACCAATTTTACAACAGGCTGGTTATCTTGAGTAATCGCCACTTATTCCCCTCTCATCGCCGCTGCGATTAATTCCAAAAGCTTTTCTTTTGCCTCAAGAATGTCTACTTGATACATAATTCGGGCCTCCGCATACAGTTGGAAATTTGAGATTTGAGATTTGCCGTGACTAATGAAGCTTGCGATCCTGTATTTTCATCCAATGAAAGAGCAGATTTGTTTGACTCTATCTCGCACTTGCACCAAATCATCAGGGGTTAATATTCCCAGTCTCCTTTCAACTAAACTTTTTTGTAATGTGTTTAGTTTATGTAAGCGAACCGCTGAAGGTCGCTTTAATCCTGCTTTTTGCCATTCCTGAATTTCGACATCAAAGGTTGTATGAGGGATTTGACTGGTTATCTTGGCAACAATCATATCTTCATCTCCTGTGTCCAACAGTACCAAACCAGGACGGTGTTTAGTTTCGGCTGTACCCGCAAACAAGAATGCGACTATAACTAATTCTCCAAACTGATAATTAGTCATTGCTCAATCCTCAGCGTAAATTGCATCTTCTTCGCTGCAATCAGCAAAGAATTGTTCGGCGGCAAGACGCTGCCAATCTGTTTTTTCCTCTACTTCATCTGCTTCTGAGTTTGTTTGTTCATTCACCAGAATTATCACTCTTACATCTTGGTTGACTGCCAAGTATTTTAAAATGTCATCGGTCAAGTTAATTTTTCCTTCCGATGTAACTTTTGCGGGAAATTCGTAGGCTTTCATCATGTTAATTTTAGATTTGTGTTTACCCAGTTATTGCTACTTTAACATAATCTCAATTAGACAAATCTTCCTCCAAATCAACAGACTGTAATTCCATATCACCAGACTGCAACTGAGCGGGAGTAGCCGGAATCGCCGCAATAATTGCATCGATTACTTTCGCCACGGGAATAATCTCCATTCCCAAATCTGGCACGGGTTGATTCTTAGGAATAATGGCCCTTTTGAAACCCAATTTCGCCGCCTCCCTCAGCCGCAACTCTAATTGGGAAACCGGCCGCACCTGTCCCCCTAAACCAACTTCCCCAAGCAAAACAGTGCGCGCATCAACCACCCGATCGCGAAAACTGGCCACAACGGCGATCGCAACTGCCAAATCCGCGGCCGGTTCGTCCACCTTCAACCCGCCCACCGTCGCCAAAATCACATCTAATTTAGATAAAGGAATCCCCACCCTTTTCTCCAAAACAGCTAAAATTTGCTGCAATCTAGCATTGTCCACACCAGTAGTAGTGCGGCGCGGCGAACCGAAACTTGCAGGGCTAACTAACGCCTGAATTTCCACTAAAATCGGTCGAGTTCCTTCGCAAGTAACCGTCGTCGAAGTACCCGGAGAAAATTCATCTCTATTCCCTAAAAACAACTCCGACGGATTATCTACTTCTCGCAAACCGTTGGCTACCATTTCAAAAACACCGATTTCGTGAGTCGCGCCAAAACGGTTTTTCATCGATCGCAAAAGTCGATGAGCAGCAAAGCGATCGCCCTCAAAATACAGTACAGTATCTACCAAATGTTCCAAAACCCTCGGCCCCGCCAAAGCTCCATCTTTCGTAACGTGACCGACAATAAATAAAGTAATATTTTCTCTTTTCGCAACCTGCATCAAAGCAGATGTACATTCCCGCACCTGAGCCACCGAACCCGGAGCCGATGTTAAACTAGCAAAATAAATAGTTTGGATGCTGTCAATCACCGCCACATTCGGTTTCAGCGCTTCCAACTCCCGCAAAACAACTTCTAAATCCGTCTCTGGAAGCAAGTAGAAATTCTCCGCTGAATTGTCCTCGGAATCCCTTTTAGCTTCCCCGTTACTGCCAGATTTATGCCCGCCGTTGCTTGACAAATCAACCGGATTAGCCACGCCCAAACGCTGCGATCGCAACTTCACCTGCTGGCCGGACTCCTCCGCACTGACATACAGTATCCGATCCTTGCGGGCCAACATATTCGCCACCTGCAACAGCAGCGTCGATTTCCCGATTCCCGGTTCCCCCCCAATCAACACCAGCGATCCCGGAACAATCCCGCCTCCCAAAACTCGATCGAGCTCCCCGTAGCCAGAAGGCCAGCGAGACTGAGTTTGGTCGGAAATCTGCGATAATCTGAAAGATACCCTGGGTTGACCCTTCGACTTATCAGGGGGCGAACCGCCCACTGTCTTAGTTGTCACCCCAGTTAAACCCACTCGCGACACAGCAGCAGTAGGTTGTTCTAACTGCTCGTCAAAAGAATCCCACTTCTGACAGCTAGGACATCTGCCAAAATATTGTGGTGAATCATAGCCGCATTCCCGACAAATATATTGTATTCGAGGCTTAGGCATTGTTTTATGATAAATAGTCACCCTAACATTTAGAAAAGTCTGAGTTAAAGCAATTATCAAGCTTTCAGACCGATCGCCGCCCATGATTCAATTTGTGTCTTCTATGATAGGGTACAAAAAATTAACATTATCTGAAATGTAACTTAAGGAGTGCTCGGTAACTTGGAAAACCATAAAGAAAAAATTCTGGTAGTCGATGACGAAGCCAGTATCCGTCGCATTCTGGAGACTCGCCTTTCCATGATTGGCTACGATGTCGTCACCGCTGCTGACGGCGAAGAAGCTCTCGAAACATTTCGCAACACCGAACCCGACTTAGTGGTTTTGGACGTGATGATGCCGAAGCTAGACGGTTACGGCGTCTGTCAGGAGTTGCGTAAAGAGTCAGACGTGCCTATCATCATGCTAACTGCTTTGGGAGACGTAGCCGATCGCATCACCGGTTTAGAATTGGGCGCCGACGATTACGTCGTCAAACCTTTCTCTCCCAAAGAACTTGAAGCCCGCATCCGTTCGGTACTGCGGAGAGTTGACAAAAACGGAGCATCGGGCATTCCCAGCTCTGGAGTCATCCACGTCACCAATATCAGGATTGACACCAACAAGCGCCAAGTTTACAAAGGCGACGAACGAATTCGCCTCACGGGCATGGAATTCAGCCTGTTAGAACTGCTTGTCAGCCGTTCTGGAGAGCCTTTTTCGCGATCGGAAATTTTGCAGGAAGTCTGGGGATACACGCCAGAACGCCACGTAGACACCCGCGTAGTGGACGTTCACATCTCGCGGCTGAGGGCAAAGTTGGAAGACGACCCCAGCAATCCCGAATTAATTCTCACCGCCCGCGGCACCGGCTATCTCTTCCAGCGAATTGTCGAAATAGGAGAAGTAGGATAAAGTCAGTTGGCAGTTGGCAGTTGGCAGTTGGCAGTTGGCATTAGTTAAATTACCAACTACCAATTACCAATGACTAATGACTAATGACTAATGACTAATGACTAATGACTAATGACTAAATCTGATCCCAATAAAGTTTTGCGCCAATTGCCCTTAGTTGCAGGAGGGTTAGCAGGTACGCTGCTAATGGTAAACCGGTTGCTGACAGAGCAAATTACAGATTCTCAAGCTCGATCGGACGCTTTGGGAGTAATTATCAGCGCTTTGCTGATTTTAACAGGTTTGCTGTGGCAGCAGGTGCAAGCGCGATCGCCCGATTCCGTAAAACTTATCGGCGAAGAAGGTTTTGAATTTGCGCCGGATTTGCCGGAGGCTGTGAAAATAGAATTAGCTTGGGCGTCGCGTTTGCTGTTGACAAATACCGCCACAAGGTCGATCGTAATTGTGTATCAGGGAAAAGTTCTATTGCGGCGCGGTATTTTAGGCATCAATCCCGAAGTCAAACCAGGGCCGATATTGCAGCGAGTGCTCGACAAAAATAAACCAGTTTATTTAGTAAATCTTAATATTTACCCCGGCAAAATTGAATTTGACTATTTGCCAGAAAATACTCAAGGAGTCATCTGTCAGCCGATCGGCATCCAAGGCGTTTTAATCTTAGGTGCTAACGCGCCCCGCAGCTACACAAAACAAGATGAAAACTGGGTTGAAGGCATTGCCGACAAACTAGAAAATACCATCAATCGATTTTAGATTTTAGATTTTAGATTTTAGATTGTGGATTGTGGATTGTGGATTGTGGATTTTAAATTGTGGATTTTAAATTGTGGATTTTAGATTAGGGATTGTGGATTAGGGATTGTGGATTAGGGATTGTGGATTGCACAATGCCAGCCCGCGTCTTGGTGCGATCGTCTTCGAGGGCTGCGCTAACGACGGATTTGCCTCATTCTCGGTGTTGGCTATCGGCAATAAACAAGATTTATTACCGATATCTTTTGAAAAGAAGAAGATCCAGCGCTGCCCCCAACGAAATTTCCAGGGTTTGAGGGTCTTCTTAACCACCAAGACGCGGGCTGCGTGTACAGGGCGCATCTTAGTCCTCAACAAGACTCTCCGGGTGCGCTAGGCGCACCTTAGTAGCTCAAAACTCGCAACTCAAAACTCAAAACTACTAGCGAGCCCAGTCAGTACCGCGCCACAGCGTAAAAAACAAAACACTAGAAATCAGCGCGCCCAGCAGCCACTTAACAGCATTTTTAAATAACCCCAAGCGCTGACTTTGCTGAACCGCAGCACTTTGCGTCTGTAACCGTTCCTTAGCCGGAGTAATTCTCGAAAGAATTTGCTCTTTCAATTGCTGTGGGTTTTGCGTATCCGCTTGTACCCCCAAACGAGTAAGTTCCCCCGCCAAATTCCTTAAATCTTCAGGACTACCCTTATTCAGCCGTTCTTCCACCTGCTGCAACTGAGCTAATTGTTGATTTGCTTGAGTAGTAATTTGCTGGTTGTTTTGGTTGTTGACGTAGATAGTGCCAAAAATTCCCAAAGGTAGCATCAACAGAAAAACCAGGGCTAGCAGCAGACAAACCCAAGACAAAACCTTCAAAAAAAGGTCTTCCAAACCTCGGCGATCGTACCCTTCGCCAAAAAATATCAGCGCCATTGCCAGTAAAGGAACTGGCACCCGTTCCACTACAGCCCCAATGGTTTGCAATTCCCAGAGGCGATTGCCAAAATTGGCTGGTATAAGAGTTGCGATCGTATCTAATACAGACAAAATTAATAGACCGTAGCCAATCCAACGCAGTCTGTAGATAGAAAAACCTTGTTCGCCTTGTAAGTCATTCATAAAATAATCAGAGTTGTTGTTAAGAAAAATCTCTCTTGACCCCGCTCAAGAACGGATACAATCCCCCGACAACAGTCGTGGAGAGTCTAAAATTTTAGACTCTTGTTCAAGCTTCCAGATTCACCTGTGCAGTAAATCTAAAAGCTAAAAGCTAAAAGCTAAAATCGACTGAATCGAGTCAAGGTTCGGGGAATCGCGGCTGCCACCACTCATACCAAGAAACCCAAGCATTCTCTAGAATTTTTTGGGCATCTTCTGGAGTTGTTTTATCCAAAGGCACAGACATCTGAGTCCACAAACAGCGCCGGTCTTGAATATTTCCCCTACCCAACAACCAAAACAGAATACGGTTTGGCTGCCAATCGCGAGTATTTCGATTATATCTAAACTGTTGGGAAGTTACTGTAGCACTGCCACGAGGATTGATACACGAACTCAAATACAGTCGATTTTGCTGTTGCAAAATTGCGTGAAACCCCGCGCCTTGAGTGTTTACTAATGCTAGTTTACCAGGAGACGACTTGAGAATAGTATGTCCCTTCATCATACCTTCCACATCTCCAATGGTGTTTACCGCATACCGCATCTCTATTTCTAGATACCTGCTATTTTTTTGATATTCATATTTCCTGGCAGCTTTGAATCCTGAATTGTCCCTAATTTCCAGAGGCACGCTCTTGTTTAGTTTCCAATCGGCTAAAGGCACCGACTCGGGAAACTCAAACGGGGTTGCCACATTCTTGCCGTCCGATGGATAGAAAACCAATTTTCCGGCAACCAACAAAACGCCTCCCAAAGTAACAGCCAACAGGGAAAGCCTAAGTGGTTTCCAAGAGGTAATAGCCATTAGCAATTCTGTCCTTCCTTATTTGGGGGTTGGTCTTTCAAAATTGCAAACCAGCAGAATAACCCGAAAATAAATACAGCAATCATCGAAAATATTACCGAACCATTTCCTTCGTGCCAGTATTTAAATGCTGCGGGTTGAGATAGCGATACCAGCACTGCCAGGAGACCAACGCGGGCGGCATTCACTACAAATGCAGTAATTATTGCCACGAATGGCAATACCATTTTCTGACCCGTAGTGGTAGGAAACATCAGTAAGAAAACCAGAGCTAGTCCTAACAATTGTAGCATCCCATTCACCCCGGAACAGCCGTGATTCACTTCCACGCTTCCCTTTTCCAGGATTAGAAAAACCCCTTTTTGCACCACTTCAAATCCTACATAGTGCAGGAGGAAAGCTGAAAATTTAGCGGTTAATAGGGGGACATCAACGAATACTCCGATCAATCCGGGAGGAATAGCTGTATAGCCAAGAATTAGAAGTTCCTGCCAATATTGTTTCAGTCCTTTTGTGCCGGAAGCCAGCAATGCGAGACTAATTGCAGACAAAAAAGGCGTTGCTCTGATAAAAAAGTCGTATCCAGATATCGACGAACTTTTGAGCAATATTAAAGCAATTAACGATGTCCCAAATAAGGTGGCGAAAATGCCACTTTCAAAAGTTAAGGATTCGTGCCTTTCCCAAATGAGAAATGCTACGACTCCCCAAAACAGTAACATTGTACCGAACAGGTCAGTGTCGTTTGTTCTGGAAGTCAGAGTTAGGTGTATGGCAATCAAACCGGAGGCGATGCCTAACAGCCAGTATTTAGGTTCTTGGATGTGCTTGAGCGAGTTTATTTCGGTCATTGCTGCTTTTTGTTTTGACTAAAAGCTTCTAAAATGCTTAATCCTGTAACTCTATTAAAATTATCAGCTACAAACACTTAAATTTATGCGTTTGGGATGATTTTTCACTAAATCTTCACAAAGATTGACAAGAGTAAATATGTGTGATAAGTACCTTCACCCAATTAATTCTGAAGTTAGGAGCAAAGACCAAAGAAAACAGGTTTTTTAACTCTGATCGATCGCACTTAACGAAAGATTTTCCTTTCTCTAACCCGGTTTCTGCGCCGGGAGTTTAAATGTAAAGCTTGAAGGCAAGACAGAAACCTTTCTGGACGCACTCTTGAGCGGGAAAACCAGTTTTTTACGGGTTCTGGTTTGTGGTAGCCCGTGCGTCCAGGAGTAGATTAGTTAGAATAGACTTTCCGGTAGTAAGTTTGATATTCCTCCGAAAGCAGGGGTTCCCACCACTCCCGATGGGCTAAGTACCATTCTACAGTCTGTCGCAAACCTTCTTCAACTGTTACTGAGGGAGTCCAACCTAACTCTGTTTGAATTTTGGTGGCATCAATAGCATAACGCCGATCGTGCCCGGCTCTGTCTTTGACAAATGCGATCAATTGTTCGCAAGGACGGGCGGGTAAATCAGAAGCTAATTCGTCCATTAGCTGACACAGCATTTTTACTAAATCGAGATTTTTTACCTCGTTGTTGCCGCCAACATTGTAGGTTTCCCCAGGCTGACCACGGTGAATAACGGCATCTAAAGCGCGGCAGTGGTCGAGAACGTAGAGCCAATCTCGCACGTTTTGACCGTCGCCGTATACTGGCAGCGGTTTGCCCAATAACATATTGATGCACATTAATGGAATGAGCTTTTCTGGGAAGTGATAGGGGCCGTAATTGTTGGAACAGTTGGTGATAATTGTCGGGACGCCGTAGGTGTGGAAATAGGCGCGGGCGAGGTGGTCGCTGCCAGCTTTGGAGGCTGAGTAGGGACTGTTGGGCGAGTAGGCCGTTGTTTCTGTGAAGGCTGGGTCATCGGGGCCGAGACTGCCGTAAACTTCGTCGGTAGAAACGTGGAGGAAGCGCATTTGTGCTTTGAGAGATGCCTCATCAATTGCTTCAAAATGCTTGCGGAAGGCTTCTAACAGTGTGAAGGTTCCGACAACGTTTGTTTGAACAAAGGCTGCGGGCCCGATAATTGACCTGTCAACGTGGGATTCTGCGGCAAAGTGCGCGACTGTGGTGATGTTTTCTTCTTTGAGCAAGGTATCGACTAAGGTACGATCGCAAATATCCCCCTGTACAAACCGAAAATTTTCGCCTCCTTCCAAAGTTGCCAGGGTTTGTCGGTTTCCGGCGTAGGTTAAAGCATCGAGTACGACTACTCGATCGCCCGGATAGCTGCTGCACCAGTGATGCACAAAATTCGAGCCGATAAATCCAGCCCCGCCCGTCACCAACAATCGGCGCGCGGAGCGCTCAATGCCTTGATTCGCGTTGTCTGTCATAAAAATAAGAGTTATTCCAATAACTAAGCCTTTACAAAAGTAGCCTTAAAAGTAGTTTGTCACCAAGTGTTTGCCGCTCTGTAATTAAAATTTCTACTGTCTCACCTCAGATTTTCTAATGTGGGCGCGATCGAACTCTTGGATCACCTGACTGGAAACTCTACCCCTATCTTAGTCCAAACGCTTACATATTAAGCATTGCAGATTTTTAAGCGGGCAATTTTAAATTTGAATTGCGTGAGGCTATAGCTGACTTTTGCGATCGATCCGCGATATGGGCGGCGCGCAGAGTTGATAGATTTGTAAAGAGCTGTTACCATTAATTTTTTAATTATCCTTTACAATCTCCCAAGCATCATGAAGAAGTTTCAAGTGTTAGCTGGCATTGCTTCCGTCGTCGCGATCGCAAGCAGCATCGCCATAGGTGACGCCGCATCTGCTTTCCCCTGTTCCTACAGCAAATCTGGCGCGTCTAAATCTGGTTCTGCGACAACCCTCCTAGGTTCCGGCGGCTCGGAGCGCATTAATCCGTGGAAATCCTACAAAACAGCAGCTCTCGGTTTCCTAGGTTTGGCTGGAGTTTTGGGTGGCGGTGCGGCCTACATGAGCTACCGTGCCGGCAAGCGCGCTTCTGCTGCTTGCGCTGCGATGACCGATAATTTTGAAGTTTTTGAAGAGCCGATCGCTCCGATCGCAGATGCAGGTGTTTCTGGACACATGGAAGTTCCTGCCTTGCTCGATTTGGCGGCGGCGGGTGCTGTAGCTGAGTCAGCAAATGCGGTTGCAGTCGTTCGCGAACACCCAGAAGCTCCAGGCGGCGAGCTGGATTTGCCGGTTTCGCCAGTTGCTGAGTTGAGTTCTGAAATTGCGATCGAACAAGTCCAAAGCGCGAGCCTCAAATAGTTATCTCAAACCAAAGTATTCGCTTAGCGCACCTCCAATCTTGCAAGATTGGAGGTTTTTTGATTTGAAATTATCTACCATACAATTTCTGGTCATTGCGATCGCGAAGCACTGCAAACAATAGACAGATGAATCGAGCGCACACAATATCATATTCCGGCTAAGCAAACGAGCGCTGAATTAATATCAATTAAAAAAACTCTTGCTACCATCATCAATCTCATACCAATTATTAAAAGTCGCCGCTCTCCGTCAGGACAAGGCTGTGCGGTTTTCCTACTGTATTTGAACTGTATTTGATCCGATTGAAAACTGCTATAAAATTAGATGAGTCAAAGCGAGACAGTAGGCGGCCGAGGCGATCGCTAAAAATACTCTTCAGATCAATCTGAGGGTAGACGGCAAGAGTTCAAATCCCCTGCTATGGTTGGAAATATAGCCCTACAGATTACAACTCTAGGTTATTATGAATGCTTGGCGCGATCGATTCAATCAATTTACAGGTAAAACTAGATTGGCAGTTTGCCGGGTGTTCGTTCACCTAACAGGCGAAGATGTTGCACCGCTGTTAGGAGTTCTCAACCGCACCGCCAGACAAGCAATTGATGCCGATGGCGACATAGTAGTTTTAGGAGAAGGTCTTGTAGAAATTTGCAATCACCTGTTGCAGTACGACAACTACTGGCAATCAGCCGCCAATGAAGGCGATGTTTTTTGGAATGAAGGCGAAGCCGGCGATTATGTGGATGAACTTTTCATTGATTCAGCCGATCGCTATCTCAGCGAGCCTCAATACAGTACATCTGTTTACGATAAAAATTCCCCCTTGTCTTTGCCCGTAACTAGAAATGTGGTGGTGATGCTGACAGTTGCGTATGAAGGCGAAGTTCCTGCCCTAGAAACTGACCTTGCGGACATCAGCGCGCTGAAAGTCGGTTTAAAAGCACTGATTAATTTACATTACCAAGAAAGGCTCCGAGCTGTGCAAGTTCACTTTTCTCCCGCACAGTTGGGAGACGAACTTACCAACGACCAAGTGTTGGTCAATTTTCCAGAACTTATTCCCCTTTAAGGAAGGAGTAATTAGTTATTAGTTATTAGTTATTAGTTATTTGCGGTGCCCAGAGCGGAGTCGAAGGGTTATTTGCTACCAATGCCCGATGCCCGATGCCCGATGCCCAATGCCCAATTCCCAATTACTATTTATGATGCTGCGAAAACTGACAATTTATTTAATGGCTTTAACTTTTTTGTGGACGGCAACCGGCTGCGGTTCTCCTCGCACACAAACTTCTACAAATCCTGCTGGAAATCCGAATATTAACACTGTGCGTCCTGCACCAAATAATAACTTGAGTCAAGGTCAATATCCTGTACAGCAAGCTACCTACGACGATGCTGATGGCGAATACAGTTTGATGTTGCTGAATACTCCCCCCGGCAGTCCCCCAGTTTACCGCACTAGGGATTTGCAAATGGCTCGCTTAACAGATGAAGAAATATCTGCAGGCAAGAAAAGTTATCTAAATGTGGATAACAATCAAGCGGTTTTGCATTTGACAGAAGATTTTAAAATTGAGTACGTTCACAACGTTACCGAAACAGTTCCTAATCCTCAAACAGGTCAGCCACAAACCGTAGTAGTGCGGCAGCAATCTGGCTTCTGGGCACCGTTTGCTGGGGCTATAGCCGGTCAGGCGATCGGCAGTTTGTTATTTAGACCGCAATATTATATGCCGCCAGTCTATCAGCCGGGAATTATGACAGGATATGGCGGGTATGGAAATACTTACAACCAAGCTGTTCAGCAGTATCAAACTCGGTATCGAACTCCGCCTCCGGTTGTGAGAAACCGTCAAGTTTTAAGGACGACAGGCCGCTTGCGATCGCCCACATACAACCAGCCAGTAAGACCCTCAGTACGTCCAAATGGCAATCGATCGACCGGTTCGGGTTACGGTGGCAGCACTTTGAGGCGATCGCGGCAGCCGCGTCAAAATCAAAACAAGCGGCAGCCAAGTTTTGGTAGTGGGAGGAATTCTCGTCAACCGAGTCGGAGTCGCTCTTTTGGCGGCAGAAGGCGTTAAGAATATCATGTTTCAAACTCAGGCAAAATGTATCCTGGCCTTAAATCATTGCGAATTCGAGAATTCCACTCTGGATTTATCGTCAGCAATTTAGGCCAAGGCTGTAAATCATTTGCCCTCAATTCCTGATGATAAAATCGGACGATCTATTTGAAGAATTTCAACCGCAAAGGATGCAAAGTAAGAGATATCGCTATTATTTATGAGATGTGCCTGTACGTTTCAACTGCCACTCATGCGCCCTTCTTCTTGCAGCCTCTATACCACTTTTAGATAGAAGTTCACCACGCCAGGGTTTCAGTGCTTCTGGATTTACCACAACCCACCTTTCATCAGCCCCATACCCCTCTTTTTTTATAGCTTTCTTCGCATTGAGCGATCCAATATGACCATTTACGGACGGTTCACCGCGCTTTTGCAGCGCTAACCCTCGCTTAATTTGATCGGGTTTAATTTTTGGCCAAATCTCTAAACATCGCTTAAGCATCAAATCCGTAGTGTAGTGCAGCCAAGGAGATTTACCAGAAGCCAAACCACAATCAAATTCATAATAATATTGAATACCCAGTTCAAACTTCTTGACAGAGCTTCCAAAACGAGCAAAACAAGACTCTATCAACTTATCTAAGATAGAAAATTCATACCGATCGATAGTTTGGTCAAATCTCTGCCATTCATTATTTTTAATGTAAAGGCAGCGAAAAATATATAGTGTCTCAATAATTTTTGCAGTAGGTTGTTCCTCCCTTAAACGTTCTGAAATTTCTAATTGAGACCTATATATATTAGGCATCTTGTCAGAGGTTTCCTTGTTTAGATTATCGTACCAATAACCTTCACGGAATCTATAGTAAATCCATTCGAGTTTAATCTTGGCGTTGCTGAATCAAGGTATGAATACCCCAGGAATGGGAATATCGTCAAACTTCAAGTAATGTATTAATAACTTAATAGAATGCTTGAGCATTTCCTCACATTTAGAATAACAAAGAGTCTTACGATGTAGCCGAGCC
>NZ_JAUBUJ010000254.1:0-1163 GCF_036705405.1 Microcoleus sp. B13-B6 | reverse complement strand
ATAAATGTTTATAATTAATACAAAGGAGATAAAATAGATATGCTGTCATTTGAAGAGGGGTTCATTGAAAGTCAACAGCTCAACCAAAGACTTCTGCAAACAATTCGTTTGCTTGGAGAGTACAAGGGAAAGCAGGAGTTATTCAAGCAACAAGCCCCACAAGTTTTAGGCACTTTGCGCCAAGCTGCGGTTATTCAGAGTACCGAATCTTCTAACCGCATTGAAGGCATTACTGTGTCGCTAGAACGGATTAAGAAATTAGTAACTGAAAAAACAACGCCGCGCGATCGTTCAGAACAAGAAATTGCGGGTTATCGGGACGTGCTAACTACAATTCACACCAGTTATACCCACATTCCTTTTAGTACAGGGGTTATTTTACAACTGCACGGCGACCTTTACCAATTTGCTGTTAATACAGGCGGGCGCTGGAAAACAGTGGATAATGAAATTAGCGCTACTTATCCTGACGGGACTAAAGTGGTGAGGTTTCAACCTACTCCCGCTTATTCTACTCCTGCGGCAATGGAACGCCTGCAAGAACGGTTTAATCGCCTCTGGGAATCGGGCGAGATAGAACCTTTATTGCTGATTCCAACTTATATTTTGGATTTCTTGTGCATTCATCCATTTTTAGATGGAAACGGGCGGATGGCAAGGTTGCTGACTTTGTTGCTGCTATACAAAGCCGGTTATGAGGTGGGGCGATTTATTAGCTTAGAACGGATTGTGGAGAGAACTAAGGAAAGCTATTACGATACGCTTTACCAATCTTCCCAAGGATGGCATGAAGGGCAGCATAACCTGTTACCTTGGTGGGAGTATTTCTTGGGAGTCATGCTGCTATCAGCTTATCGGGAGTTTGAGCAGCGGGTAGGATATGTTACATCCGCAAAAGGAACTAAAACGGCGATCGTATTGGATGCGATTAACAATTTGCCTCAAGAATTCTCTATTAGGGAATTGCAGGAACGGTGTCCCACAGTGGGAATTGATTTGATTCGCCGTCTATTGCGCCGGGAAAGGGATGCGGGGCGTTTGGAATGTCGGGGGCGAGGAGTTGAGGCGCATTGGCGAAAGCAATAGATACCAGGGTAAACGCATCTTAACTGGAACCCAAAATATGCTACAGTTAAATCCGACTAAATTTCAATGTAGTTTGT
>NZ_JAUBUJ010000083.1:7542-39162 GCF_036705405.1 Microcoleus sp. B13-B6 | reverse complement strand
TGAACAAGACGCGCGCGGGGACGCTCGCACTGTAAATGCAAAACTGAGATGCTCCCCCCCATTTAGCCCCAATTAACCTATGCCACGCTGGTTCAATACCGCAGGCCCCTGTCGCGAAGACATCCACTATCTGCTCCCTGCTACCCGTCGCCTCCCCAACCTAGAGCGACTGATTGCTCAGCAGAACTATTTCGTCATTCATGCACCCCGACAAGTGGGTAAAACCACCGCCATGCTAGCTTTAGCCAAACAACTCACCGACAGCGGACAATACACCGCCGTCATGGTTTCGGCTGAAGTCGGCGCACCCTTCAGTCAAGACATCGCAGGTGCAGAAGAGGCGATTTTGGCTGCTTGGCGGCGGGCGATTTCCGTCCGACTTCCCCAGGAATTACAGCCTCCTGCTTGGCCTTCGTTGGAATCGGGACAGCGAATCGGCGATGCACTGAGTCTTTGGGCGCAAGCATCCCCTCGTCCTTTGGTAATTTTTATTGATGAAATTGACGCACTGCAAGACCAAGCCTTGATTTCCATCTTGCGCCAACTGCGCGATGCTTATCCCAATCGTCCTAAAGCTTTTCCTCAATCCGTTGGCTTAATCGGTTTGCGAGATGTTCGCGATTACAAAGTCGCTGCGGGTGGTAGCGACAGACTCAATACTTCTAGTCCGTTTAATATTAAAGTGCGATCGCTAACTTTACGCAATTTTAACGCCGAAGAAGTCGCCGAACTCTACGCACAACACACTCAAGATACCGGACAAGTTTTTACACCCGAAGCAACAGCCTTAGCCTTTGAATTGACTCAGGGACAGCCTTGGTTAGTCAATGCGCTAGCCAAGGAAATAGTAGAAGAATTAGTTACTGATGAATCGATCGCAATTACAGCCGACCATATTTTAACAGCTAAAGAAATTATAATTCAACGTCAAGATACGCATTTGGATAGTTTGGCAGAACGACTCCGAGAAAATCGAGTCAAAGCGATTATCGAGCCGATTTTAGCAGGACAAGAACTGCCCGAGTCTTCTAATGACGATCGCCAATACCTCGTAGATTTGGGCTTGCTAAAACGATCTCCGGCGGGGGGTTTAGTCATCGCCAATCCGATTTATCGAGAAGTTTTGCCGCGAGTCTTAGCCCAAGGACCGCAAGATAGTTTACCGATTATCAGTCCGAGTTGGTTGAACTCTCGCGGAGAACTGATGACCGATGCCTTACTCCAAGCTTTTATGGCCTTTTGGTTGCAACATGGCGAACCGTTACTCAAAAGTGCTTCCTATCCCGAAATAGCCCCTCATTTAGTGCTGATGGCGTTTCTGCATCGGGTGATTAATGGCGGGGGAACTTTGGAACGGGAATATGCGATCGGGCGCGATCGCATGGATCTATGTTTGCGCTACGGTGAGGTAACATTGGGTATTGAACTGAAGGTTTGGCGGACTAAGAAAGCCGACCCTCTGAGCAAAGGTTTGGAACAGTTAGATGGATATTTGGCTCGATTGGGACAGGATTCGGGTTGGTTGGTAATATTCGATCGCCGCGAGAATGCACCGGAAATCGAAGAACGGCTGAACACTGAGATTCATACTACTCCAATCGGGCGATCTGTTACTGTTATTCGAGCTTGAAGTTCTGTATAGGACTTACGCAGCCACAACCTAATTATGTCATTCTGACCGCAGGGAAGAATCTCAAGCCCTGGTAGATTCATTATCCGTGTATAACTCGTGTAAGAGTTAGCAAAACATTAGTATTTATTTGATTATAATCTTAAAGATTATGGATTATTGTTATATAGAGTTCGCATCAAAAGATACAAATTCCCTCTACCGCGCGATTGAACTCTTCACCATGATTAAGCTTGCAAAAGAGACCGATGAAACAACCAACGATCGACCATTTATAAACTATTTGACCGACGCAGAACGTTCATATTTTTGGAATCCCTCCCCTGAAGAAGAAGAAGAGTGGAGCGACGAATGGTTTTCCACGCCGATCGAAATTCGCCGCTCTTCTAGAATGCTGACCCCACCGTGGGATTTAGAATCTATGCTCGATGCGTTTTGGGTGGGAGATTACGAGCTGATTGACATTCAAGAACAAAAAGGAAAATACTACTTAAGGTTCGATCCGCATGGCTATCCATACGGTGGTACAGGTTGCATGGTCGCTTTGCTTGAATGCTTTGGTCATAGGGTTGTGGGCATAAATGATGGCGCTGGGTACGAGAAATACACGCCAAAAACTGAGTTCTGGAAGCCGAAGCAGAATGGATAGAATGCACCTCAACTTTCACAAAGCAGGATTTTGGATGAAAGATTAACTATCTTGAATTGTCGGAGACATTGCCATATTTTGTGCTTGTTGCTGCATGAATTCAATGTCCGATCGCAACCAAGTGCGGGGCCCGCTGCACTGATGAGCAATTAACAGCCCCCACAGTCCTTTGTTCGTTAAAATTGGCACGACTAAATTGGCGCGAACTTTCAGGCTACGCAGAAAATCTCGGTGGCATGGGTTAATTGGTTCTACTTCAATATCTGCAATTGCTTTAACTCTGCCGGCTTCGTACAAAGCAGCGTATTCGTCGTTAAAACATTCATCTGGCCCTGTTGAACCCAAGATTGAGAGTTCGATCGCACTCAACATCTCGTAAGTCACTCGACCTTGCCACTGTCTGTAAAAATAGTACAGTACGGCGCGATCGCTCTGCAAAACTTCTCGAATGTCGTATAGGGATTGTTCAACTAATACATCGCGCTTTAGACGATCAGTCAAGCGGTTAACAATGTTTTGCAGCCGATCGCCCGACATAGTATTAACTCCTTTAATTCCTAGTACACTCGCCCGATCTTAATTCTTGAACTTGCACCTTCACAACACCTCAAATTCTTGCGCTTCTGGATTTTCGCGCGATCGAAAATGAGTAATTTTTGGCTTAACAGTTGTCTGGATGCCAGCAACATTATACTATTATTTTGACAGAGATAGCAATCTTTGTGGGAAACGGGCGAGCGACTTTTTTTATGAACCGCTTTCGCGAAGAACCACAGGCGGGACGCCTGTTCCACAAAGGAAGAGAAAAGGAAGAGTTTACAAGTGCTGGGAGAATTGCTAGATATGCCTAAAGTTGGTTCCTCTTAAAGAGAGGAACTGCTAGGCTATCTCGATAGCTAGAGGAAGCATCAAATATGTCTGTGCTAGAAGCTGCTTGGAAACACGAATTTATCGCTACGAACGGCATTAAACTGCACTATGTCACTCAAGGTTCTGGGCCGCTGATGCTGATGCTGCACGGATTTCCTGAATTTTGGTATTCTTGGCGGCATCAAATCCCGGAATTTGCATCAGATTATAAAGTCGTCGCTGTAGATCTCAGGGGTTACAACGACAGCGACAAACCTCACGATCAATCTGCTTACGTGATGGCAGAGTTTGTGCAAGATGTCAAGGGCATTATTCAGGGTTTGGGATACGAAAGTTGCGTCTTAGTTGGTCACGACTGGGGAGGCGCGATCGCCTGGAATTTTGCTTATGCTTATCCCCAAATGGTGGATAAATTAATTGTGATGAATCTACCCCATCCGGCCAAGTTTGCTGAAGGGTTACGCACTCCCCAACAATTGTTGAGAAGTTGGTACATCTTTTTGTTTCAATTGCCAGTTTTGCCGGAGTTGTTAATTCAATTGGGCGACTATCAGGCAATTTCGGCTGCTTTGGAAGGTATGGCGGTTGACAAAAGCACCTTTAGCCCCTCAGATATCGAAGCTTACAAAGATGCGGCTGCCAAGCGGGGCGCTCTGACTGCTACTATCAATTATTACCGCAATATTGCTCGCGGATTTCTCGATCGCCCGAATTGGAGGGTTCTGGAAGTTCCCACGCTGATGATTTGGGGAGAAAATGATGCCGCCCTCGGCAAAGAGTTAACCTATGGAACCGCAGATTACGTGCGGGATTTTCAGATTCACTACATTCCTAATTGCAGCCACTGGGTGCAGCAGGAACAGCCGCAGTTAGTGAATCGGTACATGAGAGATTTTTTGGCAAGTAAGTTCATTTAATATCATATCCAGTTTGATCGGAATGCTACTGAGCCTGCGAGTAGGACGATCGCGATTCACTCAGAAAATTATTATTCCCATGCCAGCATAGATATTCACCGACTGCTGATGCCCTCCGTCGTGCGCCCGCTCATTTCGCTGGGGTGAATGCGGTAAATTGTGATCGCCTCCGCACGTCCCAGCGAGTCAATCCAGGTGCGATTGATGGCGGGCGAAAGTTTCGGGTTGTGTTCTTTGACCAATTCCATCGCGCGATGTATGGCTGTTCCGTAAGGCGTTCTGCTCGCCCGTTCACATTAAATATAATCTGTGGTAAAAAAACATCTCTTCTCCAAAAAGATGGAAGGTGAAATGATATAATTTTTGACATTCCCAACCTAAAAAATGGGGAGCAAGCCAATCAAATCTTCGCAGTCAGTTTTTATGACACCAGACATCTTGGCAGCGCAGCAGCAAAGAAATCACCGCATAATTGTCTCGGCCCTCATTTGTCTGACGCTGCTGGGACTGGCATTGCGCCTTTATTTGGCGTGGCGCACCAACCAAACTCTCCCCGATACCCCCGCCCGTCTCAGAGGCGACGAACCGGGCTATGAACGTTTCGCATACGATCTGCTGAACGGTTATTTTTTTGAGAGGCCAGGCAGGACGCCTGTTTATCCCTTTTTTATAGCTGGATGCTATGCAATTTTTGGTCGTTCTCCCGCATCTGTAGTCTACGTACAAGCTTTTTTGGGGGCGACAATCATCCCGCTAACTTTTATCCTGGCACGGCGTTTTACTGGCCCTCAAAGTTCCTTAGTAGCGGCTGGATTAGTTGCGATAAATCCCTCCCTCATTCATCATGTCAGCCGGCTGCAAACAGAGGTTTTATACACGCCTTTAATACTTTTAACAGTGCTGGGCCTGTTGCGGGCATTGGAACAGCCGCAGTGGCAAAATTTTTCATTAGCAGGTGCGCTGTTGGCAATTACGAATCTTTGTCGCCCGACAGGGATGTTGCTTCCAGCAATTGTGCCACTATTGATGCCGCGCCAATGGCATTTTAAGCGCAAGATTGCTTTGTTTCTTGCTTATTTGGGCGCAATTATCATCATTACTGCACCTTGGACTTACCACAATTATCGAACGCACAAAACTTTTTTGATTTACAGCGTTTCTACGGCGCTGCTGTGGCAAGGAAGTCCAGAGTTTTATCATTTGGCTTATGAAAAACTGCCAAAACGCCATATTGTTCAGATTTGGGAGGAAGAACTAAATCCGGCTCGGAATGGGGGACACAATGCTTTTACAATTGAGGGCGATCGCTATTTTACCAAACGGGCGATCGCTTCCATCCTCCGCGAGCCTGCTGTCTATCTCTGGTATTGTGTGCAAAAGGCAGTTTTTTTCTGGTTGGGAAACCCTATAAGTGACTTGCCTTATCAGGATCTGTTTAATGTGAAGGCAATGCGGCTATTCTTTTCGCCGCCACGGATAGTCGGCATTTTAGCGGTGCGAAATTTGCCTGTATTTGCTGCTTTGGGCATGATAGTTTTGCGGCATCGCTGGCGGGAGTTTTTGCCGCTGTTGCTAGTCTGTGCCTATTTTACTGTGATTCATGCGCTCACTTATGCAGAAGTTCGCTACAGCCAGCCGCTGCACCCGATTTTGGCGGTCGTAATTGCTACGGCGGCGGGGGAACTTCAGCGTCGCTTGAAGTTAATTAGTCAGTAGGTATTAGGCAGTTTGTCATGAGTGATTAACCCAGTGTTCTCAAAAAGAATTATTCGGAATTTTACCATCGCCATTTTAATCGCCCTCAGCCTTGAGTTGTACAGCCCAACGGCAATTTTTGTTCAAAACATCGAAACAATTAAAATTTCCGGCAATGCTGCGGGTGTCAGCACTCGCTACATCGGTGCCGTCTAGGGCAATATCAATTTCGACATCCAAGATTTGCCAGATTTGGGAATTAATACCTACCGCATTTACGGCGGGATGTCTCGATGGGAATCTGAAAATGATGGTAAATACGGCTGGCCCGAAATATCCCAAGTTAAGCTGTTGTGCATTTAAATTGAATGTCAAAAAATAATCTAAGCTTTGTGGGGAGTAGGGGTTGGGCCAGAAAGCCCGCCCTGAATATGCAATTTAAATGCGTGACAGCTTAAGACAAATCCAAATATAATTAATTGGGCGCATTGGGATCAGATTATGACTCATCCGCCCCAGGGTAGCGATTATTGGTGGTCGGGAAAACCTGGTAAAGTTGGGCGCAATGCCAAAACTATTTTTAATAGTCTCAAACAAGCAAATATTGGCTCGGTTGTGAGTATTCGGAATGTTGATAATAGCTGGAATCCGAGTTGGGCGCTGCAACTGAATCCGCCACGCACAAAAGAAGATTGGAACGAGTGGTGGGAATAGGTTTTGGCTAAAGTTTATTGGCTGAATGTTCGCAATGATTACCGCGTTGATGATTGGGAAATTCACAACGAACCGGACAATCGCGATCGGGGTTGGGGCGGGACTAGGGCTGACTATTTTGAATTGGTTAAGGTGGCAAAAGATGCGATCGACTTTGTTTATAAAACTTATTTGCCCGATCGCACTTACCGCATCCACGGCCCGAAAACCATAGGCGGCAGCAATTGGCCGGCTAGTGCTTTGCAAGAAATACCGAATTATTTCGATACAGTCAATGTCCACAACTACGATGCAGATATTTCTAACTACACCCGCAAAGTTCGCGGCTGGATGAACGGTACTGTCCGCGCTAACTCGCAGCTTTGGGTAGGAGAATGGGGAACTTACAACATGAGCTACGGCGATTTATCTTTAGCTTTAAATTTGATTAAGAATTTGATTCGAGGTTCTCAACCGGGGGATAATTATATTGACGGCAGTCACATATTCTGTTTGTACGACTGGGGCAAGCCTGCAGGGGCGGAAGGTTTGCTAGGGGACGGGGGAAAACGGCGCGCAGGCTACTATGCTTTGCGGATGGGAATTAGGGCTTTGCAGGGCGGGAAAGCTACCTTTTTTCCTATCACTAATAGTTCGGATTTAATGGCAGTTGCAACTCTTGATGCTAGCAAGAATGTTTACTTGCTGGTTGTCAACGATCGAGCAACATCTTACACTGTTAAGGCTGATATTTCGGAGCTGATAAAAACTGGTAATGGCACGGTGCGGGAGTTCAGTTCTAAAACAATGGATGAGGTTGTTGGTAGTTTAAGGCTCAAGGGCGGCAATGCGAGTTTTGCACTGGCGGGGAACAGCGCTATTCTCATCAAGTTCGATCGCCAGAATTGAAGCTCAAATCCTCTGGGTCATAATTGGGATAAGATAGAATTAGTTATGCTCAGAATTATTTATTTTCTGCCTGTTTGGCCCTGGAGCCCTGGAACCCTTGAACCCTCGAACCCCTAATTGCACAGTTGCAATACCTAAATGTCATGTTGTGATTCCCCTCCTGTCGCTGGTAAATTGGTAGCGTGCAGGTATCTTGCCTCAAACAGAATGCGAGCGAGAATTCGGTTGAGGGCGAGAAAGTAGGGTGCAGTCTAGACAATCGCAGAAATTCTTGCTCGTAAACCCGCAGCAGTTATGCTAAGCGAGGAATTGCCCGCCAGCCTTCATGTCCGCCCTCTGGCAGATAGCATTGGTTCTGAAAGTCAGAAGCCGTCAATTATCAGGATATGGCACGGAATTAATTTTAAATGCCAAGATGCTGGAAGTATGGGTGAGTCTCATCGTACAGAAACTTTGAGGGCGCTGGGAAATCTCGCGGGTAAAGCCTCTCAATCAACCTGCTGCTCGCGATCGGGTTTTTCCAACAAATATCACTTTTATGCCCCCTGATGTTTATTCCCTCCCTCAGTCAGGTCATCAACCGCAATCCCCTCACCGTCACCCCTGAGACGCCCATAGAAAAGGCGATCGAGCTGATGAGTAGCACAGGAGCCAGTTACGTCCTCGTGGTAGAACCGCGCGGGAATTCTCAATTCGGAAATCTCACGAACGGGACTTCCCCACAATTGCGGGAACAGTCGGGTTTCTACAACGGCATACCGCGTGCGGTACACGCAGGAGGCAACGGGCGGCCTCTCAACGGCTCAAAAGCTCCCTATGCGGGCGGCCAGACAGTGCTGGGGATTTTTACAACGCGAGATGTCGTACAGCTAAATTCGATCGGCGCTGCTTTGAGCGGATTTGCGATCGAGCAAATCATGATCAGAACCGTAACTGTAGCCCGAGAATCGGAAATTCCCGACTTTTTTGCCTTAGCAAATCTGCTGGATAAAAATCAGATCAGCCATTTGCCCGTCGTCAGCGAGGCTGAAGAACTTGTCGGTTTAATTAGCTCTCAAAGCTTGGTGCTTTTGTTGCAGGGAATTGGGGGATCGACACCAAAAGCAATTAGCAGCGCTTCGCCACCTGCGGCTTTCGCGTTCCCTCCGCCGCTGCCAATTGTGCATCAGAAAGTAGAGCTACCCGCAAGTTTAATTAAACTTTATCAAATCCCTCAAATAGCAGGCTCACGAATAATTCACGCTCCTGCTAATTCTTCGGTTCGCTATTTGGCGCAACTGATGTTTAGACACAATGTTAGTTATGTATTAATCACTGAAACCCCCGATCAACACTCGACTGGTGGGGCTCACAATTCCAAATTTACAAATCCCAACATTCACAAACTGGTTGGGGTGGTAAGTTCGCGGGATATCGTGCAGTTGCAGGCGCTGGGAAGAGACTCTAACAAAATTAGAGCGGGAGCAATTTGCAGCAGTTCGCCGCCGCTGGTGCGATCGCACTCTAGCCTCGAAGCAGCCGTCGCGCTGCTGCAAAAACACTACTGCCAGTTGCCTTTATTAGTCATCAACGAAACAAATCACCCGATCGGGATTATCAATCCTAAAACTATCCTTTTACAAGCGCTGGATTCAAAATCTCTGCATTCTGGCTTAATCGCTTTGCAGCGCCAGCTAGAATCTAGCAACGCTCAATACAAAAAACTCTCAGCAGAAATACACCGGACAGCAGCAAATAGCCACGAGATGGCTGAAATTTCTCACCACAGTTTCGTAGAGAGGCCAAATCTCCCCCCTGCAGTCAACAATCAGGGAATTTGGGACTGGAATCTCGAAACAGATGAGTTTTTTTATTCGGCGCGCTGGCAAGAAATGCTGGGCTACCAAGAAGGGGAAATCTCGAATCGCCGATCGGAATGGTGGAGTCGCATCCACCGAGATGATATTGACTCGGTAAAGGCAGCTTTAGAAGAACACTTCGCCCAAAAGACACCGGATTTTGCAGCAGAATATCGGATGTACTGTAAAGACGGCAGCACTGTGTGGGTGCTGAACCGGGGTCAAGTTTTACGCAGCGTTACTGGCAAACCGCTGCGGGTAGTAGGAACTCATACAGATATTACTCTAAACAAGCAGTTTGAAGTCAAAAACCGGGAGCAAGATCGAGAACAATTCCATCTATTTGACTCTTTGAAAGCAACAGTAATTTTCCACATAGATGCGGCGGGGGTTTGGAAATTCCTCAACCGCGCTTGGACGGAAATTACTAATTATGCGGTTTCCGAAAGTTTGCAAACTAATTTTTTAGAGTGGGTGCATCCAGATGAGCGCGAGCAATGTACAAATTTATTGGAGTCTTTGCTGTCCGGGAAGTCGGAATTTGAACGGCGAGAACTGCGATTTAAGTCTAAGTCGGTTTCGGAGAAAAACTCCTTGGGAATTCACAGTAATTCCGGCTTTGTTTCCGTGGAACTATTTGCCCAAGTCCGCCGGAATTCCCAAGGCGAAATAGCGGGAATTTTCGGGACTTTGCACGATGTCTACAACCGCCTCGAAGGAGTTGAGGAACTGCGGGAAAGCGAGCGGGCAATTCGATCGCTCTACGAGGTAATGGTGAGCTCGGAAGGCTCTTTTGACGAGCGAACGATGCGGTTGCTGGCAATGGGCTGTAGTCAGTTTGGGATGGATATCGGGCTGTTGGGCAGGGTTTTGGGCGATCGCTACGAAGTGATTGCGGCTTATGTACCGGAAGATTTTCCCTTTGGATTTGCTAAAGGAGACGGTTTTGCTTTGAGCAGAACCTTTGAGCGAGAGGTTTTGCGATCGAGCGAACCTATTTCTGTCGAATCAGCCGGCACTACTCAGTGGCGCAACCACCCCGCTTACAGTGTCCGCAAGTTGGAGGCTTTTGTGGGCACGAGGGTAATAGTGCAAGGGCGAGTTTATGGTACTTTGAGCTTTACTTCCCGCACCACTAAATCTCCTTTTAAACCGCTGAATTTTGAAATTTTAAAGTTGATGGGCAATTACATCGGCGCAGAAATTGCCCGCGAAGAGCGAGAGCGAACTTTGCAACGTCAGTACCAGCGCGTTTTACTACTCAAACAAATTACTCAAAAAGTGCGATCGACCTTAGACACTCAAGAAATTTTTCAAACTACCGCCACCCAAATCGGCCGCGTATTTGGTGTCAATCGCTGTACAATTCACACCTATCTTTCCGAACCTTATCCCCATCTTCCTTGCGTCGCGGAATACTTAGAACCCGGTCACGAATCGGCTTTAGATTTAGAACTTTCTGTCACTTATAACCCCTACACAGAAAAACTCCTCGCTGAAGATATAGCCCTGGCATCTCCCGATGTGTTTGCCGATCCTTTGCTCGAATCTTCGGGGCCGATGTGCCGCCGCATCGGATTAAAATCTATGTTGGCGGTTCGCACCTCCTATCAAGGAGAACCGAATGGAATTATTACTTTGCACCAGTGCGATGCAACTCGCCAGTGGACTCCAGACGAAATTGAACTGTTAGAAGATGTTGCCGCGCAAGTCGGAATTACCTTAGCTCAAGCACAACTTTTAGAAACGGAAGTTCAGCGACAGCGACAGTTAGCCGAGCAAAATGAAGCTTTGGAGCAAGCGCGACAAGCGGCGGAAGTTGCTAATAGAGCTAAGAGCGAATTTTTAGCAACTATGAGTCACGAAATCCGCACTCCGATGAATGCGGTCATCGGGATGACTGGCTTGCTGCTGGATATGGAACTAACTCCTGAACAGCGGGATTTTGTGGAGACAATTCGTACCAGCGGCGATGCTTTGCTGACTATTATTAACGATATTCTCGACTTTTCCAAGATTGAATCGGGGAAATTGGATTTGGAACGCAGCCCCTTCGAGCTGCAAAACTGTATAGAAGAATCTCTGGAATTACTGGCGCCGAGAGCCTCAGAAAAAGGTTTAGAGCTGGCTTACTTTATTGATGATTCTGTTCCGAAAAACATTTTAGGAGATGTGACCAGGCTGCGCCAAATTTTGGTAAATCTCCTGGGCAATGCAGTTAAGTTTACAGAATCTGGAGAAATTGTGGTGTGCTGTACGGCTAGGGAAATTGAACCGGTAGCTGCTAACAGTTCGCCCGATAAAATTAATATTCTAGCGCCACAACTGCTAGTAATTAACCAGGGAGAGTTGGCACGTAGCAAACAATACGAGATTCAATTTGCTGTCCAAGATACAGGAATTGGCATTCCGCCAGACCGGATGGATCGCCTGTTTAAAGCTTTTTCGCAGGTGGATGCTTCGACAACGCGACATTACGGCGGGACGGGTTTGGGACTGGCTATCAGCCAGCGTTTGAGCGATATGATGGGCGGTACAATGTGGGTCGTCAGCCAGGTAAGTCCGGGGAGTTCTAAGTCTCATCCGGGAGTTTCTGCGATCGGACAAAGTATCGCTGGAAGGTCGCCTGCAGAATTTACTCCGCCGTCGATGTCGGGTTCGGGTTCGATTTTTTATTTCACGGTGACTGCGGAAGCGAATGACATCCGGGCTGAGGAAAAAAGGCCCGAATTTGCCGCTGGTAAGCGCTTGTTAATTGTTGAGCATCATGCCATTAACCGGCAAGTTTTGATCCGTCAGGCAGAGTCTTGGGGAATGATACCCGTGGCTGTAACTTCGGGTGCTGAGGCTTTGGAAATCATCAAAGGAAACTCGCCGCTCGATTTAGCTATTTTGGCGATGAATCTACCAGATATGGACGGTGTGGCTTTGGCTGTGGAGATTCGGAAATTTGAGCTGAGCAATTTCTCTGGCGACGAGGGTCTAAATCCGAATGTCAGCGTTAAAAACCCTCGCAAAATAGCACTACCTTTGGTGCTGTTTACTTATTTAAGTAAGGCGGAAGTTTGGAAAAAACTTGAAACTACCGAAGTACATTTTTCGGCTTTCTTAACTAAGCCTTTAAAACAGTCCCAGTTTTATAATGTGTTGCTGCAAGTTTTTGGATATGTTACTGGCAGAAGCGGTAGGGGAGAAGCTTCAAATGTGGTGACTTTGACTTCGGGATTGAAGTATTTTGAAAATTCTCAAGAACAACACCGCGTGCAGCGGACGCCTGCTGTTTTGAGGCAGGTGGCGACGAATTCTGCCGGACAGGATGGAACTAATTCTAGTCAGATTCGGATTTTGCTGGCTGAGGACAATGTGGTGAATCAAAAAGTTGCTACGCATTTACTCGACAGGATAGGATATCGGGCTGATATTGCGGGTAATGGGTTGGAGGTTTTGGAGGCGCTGAAGCGGCAATCTTACGATGTTGTGCTGATGGATGTGCAGATGCCGAACATGGATGGGTTGGAAGCGACGCGCCGCATTTGTCAGGAATGGCCGGCTAACAAGAAGCCGAGAATTATTGCGATGACTGCTAATGCGATGCAGGGCGATCGCGAAAAGTGTCTGGAAGCAGGTATGGACGATTATATTACTAAGCCGGTACGCCGGGAAGAGTTGGCGATCGCCTTGAGCAAGTGTTCACCTCTGATTCGGGATGAATTGGATGCGGTAACAGAGGAAAACAATCAAGATATTTCTGATGACATTGACAGTGATACTGCGGCATCTTCGAGCGTTCAACCGGGAGCCGATTCGCCGATTGATTTTCATATTTTGCAAAATCTCCGCGAGCTAGATGATGATGAAGACCCCGATTTTTTGGGGGAGCTGATTAAGATATATTTGGTTGACGCACCGCAACATTTAGAAACTATTAAGGAGGCTATTTTTCTGGGCGATGCTGATAGTTTGAAGCTGGCTTCTCACACGCTGAAGTCGAGCAGCGCCAATTTAGGAGCCGTGTCTTTTTCTGCTGTTTGCAAGGAGTTGGAGTATATGGGTCGCGCGGCGGTTGAGTCTGGAGGGGAACAGGTTTTTGATGTGAGTACGGCGCGCGATCGCCTGTTGGAAGCCCAAGCGGAGTGGGAAAAGGTGCGGGCGGCTTTTGAGACGGAATTGGAAACGGGGAAGTTGCGATCGCAAATAGGTTGACACTCCCTGACATGAAGGCGCAGGGATTCTTGGATCATCCAGTCGAACTTATCTCTGTTTTGTCACCACCAGCGAGTAGAGATCGGTCTGTCCCCCAGCGTGAATTCCGGTGTGCCCCACCGTATTTAAATTGATTCCTGCCTGCTTCAAACCCTTTACCAAAATGTTTTTTCCGGCATTGTGATCGCGATCTAACACCGCACCACAACTACAAATATGGGTTCGAGTTGACAGAGTTTTCTTGACTAGGTTTCCACAATTTGAACAATCCTGGGAAGTGTACTGAGGTGGAACAGCAATTACTGTTTTGCTGTACACTTTTCCAAAATATTCCAACCATTGAGCAAACAATGACCACGCCACATCGCTAATTGATTTAGCGAGCTTGTGGTTTTTAACCATGTTCCGCACCTGAAGTTCGACCTAGGCTACGAAATCGTTAGATTTCACCGCGCACAAGGCCGTCTTTATGGCGAAGTCTTTACGCTGCCGACTAACCTTTAGGTGCTTTCTTCCTAACTTGTTGAGCGCTTTTTTCCGGTTTCTGGAACCTTTCTTTTTCCGAGAAACTCGCTGATGCAATCTCTTCAAAGCTTTTTCACTTTTTCTGAGATACCGAGGATTAGGAACTGTTTCACCGTCGCTGTCAGTATAGAAGTGGTTTAACCCGACATCTATGCCAATAAATTTACCAGTAGAAACGGGTTCCTCTTTTCGTTCAACGTTGATGCAGAATTGGGCGTAGTATCCGTCGGCACGACGCACAACCCTGATTCGTTTAATCTCATCGGGCGCATAGAAATGCAAATCCCGACTGCCGATTAACTTAAATCTCCCAGCAGCAAAACCGTCCTTAAATGTTAGACATCTTTTGTCGGTAGAAAGCGCCCAACCGGATTGCTTGTACTCAACGGAACGAGTATGTTTCTTGTACTGTGGATATCCCTTTTTTCCGGGTTTTTTCCTTTTGCAATTAGCAAAGAAACGTTGGATAGCAAAAATGGCACGTTCCGCTGAAGCTTGACGTGCCGTCGAATTAAGCTTGCCCGCCCATTCAAACTCTTTTGCCATAACCGCGCATTGTTTGTACAGGTCTACTAGCTTAATCCCTTGATTGTCTACCCAATGTCTAAGAGTTTTATTTCGGACAAATTGAGCCGTCCGAATCATGTCGTCTATGATTCGATATTGTTCCGCTTTGCCCTTCAACTTAAACTCTAAAACTATCATTGGAATAGTCTCTCACTTTTGCTAAAACTTTTACTTACAAGTCTGTATATTTAATAATTATTCATATTACTTATAATTAAAGCCGTCCTATAAGGACGGGGCTTTAGACCCAGTTTCTTGGTAACTGTTAATCTATAATAGCATCCTTCAGATTAGCAGCGCTCAGTTGCGATCGCTCCCAATCTTGATGAGCGACGGACAACCGCAAGCAGCCCGCCAAATTCCGGCTGACGCTCAATCCATCCTCGCTTACCTACCCGATCGCATCCGCATCGCCCTCATTACCCGCGCGGCGGCTATTGAGTATCCCATCGAAGCTGTCGTGGAAATGGCGATCGCCAGTTGTCTCGATCGACTCGCTTAGCGTTGGGCTTTGCAGACTGTAAGCCAGGGCGCGGTAAGTAGTTGCCGATCGAGACAGATTTTAACTTTTAGTTGGTAATGGCATTTTTTGGGCAAAAAGTAGAGCTAGTGCGATCGACTAACCTACTAATTCAACCCCCAGGCGATCGCTCTTTTTGATATGGAAAGGACGAGATCCTTTATTTCTATTTCTCAATGCGCGGGCGATCGCCTTTTTCTATCTGCCACAGTCAAGAGCGATTCCCTACGGGATAGCTTCGCTTCACGCATTTTTGTAATAAAATACGATACAGTAGAAGTATTGTCCAACCCTTGCCCCCATCCGAGGTAACAATGCAAATCACCTTGAGCCAAGAGCAAACCCAAGTCCTTGAAGCTTTAGTAAAGCACGGTCAATATCCCTCCCTTGAAGAAGCAATTAACACAGCCTTGCTGTTATTAATCGATGATGTTACTTTATCCGATGACGGCAACAACCCAAACTATTTAGCGTGGGTACAAGAAACTGGGAAGAAAATCGATATAGCACGAGAACAAGCACAACGGGGTGAGTTGCTCAATCCAGACGATGTATTAGCTCAACTTAGAGATAAAGTGAAAAAAGCCAGAGAATTAAGAGCATGAATCGCTTGCTTATTACGCTCGAAGCGAGTCGAGATTTATCCGAAATTTCCGATTACTTTTTGGCGCAAAGCGTGGATGCAGGAGAGCGCTTTGTGGAAGGATTTGGTAAAAAATGTCAGCAGATTGCACAGTTTCCATATTTGGGGCGATCGTATTCACAATTTTCTCCCAGTTTACGTGGTGTGCCATTGATGGGATACATCATTTTTTATCAAATAGTTGGTGATGGTATTGAGATTTTGCGCGTTATTAGTGGTTATCGTAACTTGCAGGATGTTTTCAATACTGATTGAGTAAAAGCAATGCGCTCGCTATTGTGTCTGGGAAGGTCGATCGCTCTTTTGGCATGGAAAGGGATATTGAAAAATACTTAAACTACCTGATTCCTAATCAAGATTTGTTCCAGCACACAACATCCACAATTCGCGGGATGGTGGCAATCGCACAGGTGGAATTGAACCGGGAGCAGCAAGAGAGGGAATGTTAGCGCGAGCGAGAACAAATGGAAATCGGCAGGAAGAAGGAAGACAAAGAGAAAAAGCGATCTCGCCAACTTGAGAATATCATATTTTTGTCGGAACTGCGATCGGCGGCGGACAAATCTTTTGGGTCAGCTATCCCCTAATCAAAGATACACCGATTAAATAGCAACCCGATTTTTCCCTCCCGCTTCATCCCTTCACCGCGACGATTATCTGGAGTTTGCTTTTCGGTTTAATATTCGGCCTGCTGATACTGGGTAGCCTGCCGCTGGCGAGAAAAATATCCCCCAGAATCCTGCGGCTGGTAAGAAAAATATTGCCCAGGTAAAGCGGTGCGTGAGAGTCAATAAGCTGTCGCGCCTTTAAATTGCATATTCAGGGCGGGCGGGACGCCCACCCCACAAGAGTTAGATTGTTTTTTGACAGACAATTTAAATGCAGAACAGCTTAGTAAAGGGCTGCGGTGCAATGATTTTTCACCGTCACCCACCCTACGACTGATACAAAACATTGTATTCGTAGGGAAACGGCATTCCCGCATCCTTTAGCCCAACCGAACAGGAATACAATTCATTAAACAAAAAACCGGGTTTCTGATAAAACCCGGCCACCATGAACAGAAGCAATATTAACACTGGTCAAACCTCAATTCTTTAATAACTTCATCCCCATTTTCACCTTGTCCAAAATCGTCTTCTGCGAAACACAAGTAATCAGACAAAGCTTGCCGCAATTCAAAGTATCGCGGCGGACTTCCTGAGCTTTTTCGCCGTACCAAATCTCGCGGGCGCTGGCGTTTTTCACATTACCAATCACCGGAAACTCATCGCACAATTTCACATCGCCGCGCGTATCAATCCAGTAATTTCGCAGTCCAACGCGACAAGGACGAGTTGAATCAGGAGCTGTTTCTTCGGCAAAGTGAGGAATCATCAATCGCAACACTTCATCGCTGTTCATAATCGGAGCGCCGTTCTTCTTCATTTCAATTAGCCGCTCGATTACTTGTGAAAATTCCTCCATGTCTTCTTTTTCAATCCACAATTCCTCGTATGTTTCTGGCGTCCAGCGGTTGACGGATTGGAAGTTCACCGTCGTCGCCCCAATTCCCTGAGCCCAGGTGACTATTTCCGGGAGGTGGCGGAAATTGAGTCGGTTCATTGTCGGTTTGACGTTGATCGGAAACAAGACGTTCTGTTTTTCTTGTTCTTCGCGCAGATAGCCGATTCCTTTAGAAAGCCGATCGAACAATCCGGGTTGACCCCGCAAATAATCGTGCAGTTCTGCGTTCGGCCCGTCAACGGACATATTCACATTAAAAGGACGAGCAGCGACAGTTTTGGCTGCGTTTTCCCTGGTCATGCAATAGCCGTTGGTGGTGACGCCGGCGTGAATGCCATTTTTATTCGCAAAGGCCAGCAAGTCTAGAAAACCTTTTTTAATATAAGGTTCGCCGCCGCTAAAGTTGATTGAAAATTCGCCCACAAAGTCTTTGACGCTCAAGAGGGCATTTTGCCATTCTTCGATCGTCATTTCGTCTTTATATTCTTTGAGTCGCCAATACTCGCACTGGCGGCATTTAACATTGCAGCGCTCGTTGACAATCCCGTAAAAAGTGACTGGGCTTGTCACGTCGTATCCTGTATTGATCCGCAGCGATTCGGCTACTGCACTCTTGGTGTGCTTGACGCCCAGTCTCGATAATGTTAAAGCATCCATGTCTTTTTTTCCTTACGTGTTGTTAGCTAGGTCAATTCCTCGATCCCTCTTTTGTGCGTATAATTACGCATTCCTGATTACGTATTCCTTTTGAGTACGTATGCCCCATCCTAAGTGTTGCGTTTGGGTATGGCTAGATGTTTTTGAAATATTTATAATATTAAAACTTGTAACATATTAGTATTTCCAATGTATCAAGCGAGGCTTTGTGTGAAGACATGAATTCGGCTTAATAATTGCCAAAATATATGGGCTTAAGATTGACTTTAATTAATAATTGTAATTTATATTTAAAATTGGTTAAATAACTTAATACAGTTTGTCAGTAAAACTACGTAGGCAAGCGGTATCAATAATTTATTGTTATAGTGAAATGAGTAGCCAGTACAGCAGTTAACTTCACACAAGCTTTACAATATGGGAATTTAAGTATTTACACGGCCAAAAATGGCTATAAACATGGGACGATATTTGCACGTACTGAAAATGTTCTGGGGTGCGGCGATCGCAGCGGAACTAGAATACCGAATCAACTTTGTCCTCGCGACCATCAGCAGCCTCGGAAATCTTACTGGCAGCTTGTTTGGGCTATTTTTGTTCTACCGTACCGGCTACACGTTTTCGGGCTGGAAATGGGAAGAGGCTTTAGTTGTACTCGGCATTTTTACGGTTTTGCAGGGGTTTTCGTCAACGTTTCTAGCACCTAATCTCAGCCGTATTGTCGATCGAGTCCAGCAAGGTACTCTCGATTTCGTACTCCTCAAACCCATCAGTTCCCAATTCTGGCTATCTGCAAACACAGTTTCGCCTTGGGGAATGCCAGATTTAATCTTGGGCATCGTATTGCTGTTGTATGCTGGAAACAAATTGGGAGTAGCAATCGGCAACTATTTTTTAACAGCAATACCGCTGTTCTTCGGAACTATTACTCTTTACAGTATATGGTTTATGTTAGGGGCCACCAGCATTTGGTTTGTCAAAATTTACAATGTTACCGAAGTCCTCAAAGGATTGTTAGAAGCGGGTAGATTTCCCATGGCAGCTTATCCCGCAGCTTATCGATTTTTCTTCACCTTCGTAGTTCCCGTTGCCTTCTTGACGACTGTGCCTGCAGAAGCCATGCTGGGGAGAGGTGAAATCGTTTGGATCGCAGGGGCGGGAATATTGGCGATCGGGCTGTTATTTTTCTCCCGCTACTTCTGGCAATTTGCACTCCGCTTTTACACCAGCGCTTCCAGCTAGTTAAGTAGGTAGGTAAGCGGCTGCACATCTAGATTGTCTATTATGTTTGAGAGGGAGAGGATTTGACACCTGGGGAATAGAGAAGTGAAATATACATTTTCAAGGCAAAACAGCTTATCTAAAAAATATTTTTGTCTATTTACTTAGATAGATAGTTAAATAAATGTAATATCTCAACCTATCCTTGAAATGTAAACTGGAAATAAACCACGCACAAGAAGGCAAACCAATGAAAAGAAAAAAACTGGGTAACAGTAATTTTACTATCAGCGCGATCGGTCTTGGATGTATGCCAATGTCCTTAAGCGGCCGGCCCCCCGAAGATCAATCAATGGCGGTAATTCACCGCGCCCTCGATTTGGGTGTCACCCTAATTGACACAGCAGATTCCTACTGCCAAGATCAATCTGATAAACACCACAACGAGCAGTTGATTGCCAAAGCTTTGGAACAGTACACCGGAGATACTCGCGCCGTTACTATCGCCACTAAAGGCGGCTTAATGCGGCCTCAAGGTGCGTGGACGCGCAATGGCAACCCCCACCATTTACGCAAGACAATTCGGGAAAGTTTTGAAGCATTGGGCGGCAAGGAACCGATCGACCTTTGGCAGTACCACTCGCCAGATCCCGCTTATACCATCGAAGCAGCCCTAGCACCTGCAAAAGAAGCAGTAGAAGCAGGAATGATTCGATTTATTGGATTGTCCAACTTTTCTGTAGAGCAGATCAAACGTGCCCGCGATACAGTAGAAGTTGTCTCCGTGCAGAATCAGTACAATCCGTGGCACAGACAGCCGGAATCAGACGGGGTTCTGGAATATTGCGAAACCGAAAAACTGACATTTTTTCCCTGGAGTCCTTTGGGAGGAAGCCGCCGCGTCACCAGCTTGCAAGATATGCCCGCGATCGCCAAATTAGCAGCAGAAAAAAACGTTTCAGTTTACTGTATAGTATTAGCTTGGTTGATGGCCCAATCGCCTTGCATCGTTCCGATTCCCGGTGCGACCAAAGTATCGAGTATTGAGGACTCTGTGCAGGCGCTCGAAGTTAAATTGACTGACGAGGAATTGCAACAAATTGCCGTAAGTTAAGTATATATAGCCTCTCGATCTCTCATATGAGGTACTCATGGCCTCCGTGGCCTCCGTGGCCTCCGTGGCCTCCGTGGCCTCCGTGGGCATACCTCACTTTTTTGAGAACCGCTATAGCAATCCTCGCATCATTTGTGTAATTCTTGTAGGGGCAAACCCCCCGTGGTTGCCCCCATGATGCTGGGGTAGGCACTCTTAGCACTACCCCTACATCTCATTTAGGATTGCTATATAAGGGCAAAAAAAACAATAGAACAGGCAAGATGCATGTTCCACAAAGAGAACTTTATTGTGGGGTGGGTTGGAAAACCCGCCCTTGAAAGTGAGATTTAATGAGTAAAGTTGACATTTTTTGAGGAATTGAGTTTAATGGAAGCTAATCAAGTGAATGCCGATCGAGACGTAGCAATTGAACATCAAAACGTACCTGTCGCCCATGAAGGACTGCACAACTTTTTATACAGTTCCGACTCAGAACACAGCGCAGCAGCGACTCTTTCTGAATTAGAAAATGACGGTACGCAAGTAATCTCGATCGATACATGGCGCGATTTGGCAACTAACGCGAAAGTCGCCGGCGTTTACGCTGTAATGGACACTTCCCGCAACACTCAGTATGTAGGTTATTCGCGAAATATCCTGCTTTCAATCAACGGTCACATCGCCCAAAATGGCGCAGAAAATTGTGCTTTCCTGCGCGTGCAAACTTTCAAATTCCCGAAGCGGGAAGAAATGGAAAGTTTGCGCGATGCTTGGATAGCAGAAATTGGCAGCATTCCGCCTGGAAACGATGCTGAAAGCGAAATGTGGGCGGCTACGGTAGGCCAAGCAGCGCGATCGGCAATGTCTGCTGAGGAACAAAAAGCTTATGAGGAAAAGAAGCTGAAATTGCGTAAAGCAATGGCAGATTCTAGTCTTACCAAAGAGTTAGAAACAGCAGCCAAAAATGACGGCGAACGCGCTAAGGATTTGGAAGCGGCTGTTAACAATGATGATTGGAGTGCGGTGATTCAATCGCAAACCCAGGAAACAAAGTCCCGCAAATAAAATTAGCTGCTACATAAACTTTCCTCCGCCGTAAAGTGGACTGGAAGAGCATCAAATCCAAAGGGCGGGTTTATCTATTTCCTGAGTTACCTATAAATATTTAGGGTAAAACCCGCCCCTACTAACTAATGACTAATGACTAATGACTAAATTACTAATGACTAATTTTTCGTTCTTTAACTAAAGTCAAACTTACCCATTCACCCCGCTCATTGTAACTGCGAATCATCCGAAACCGCAAGTCAGGTTCTACCAACCAACCGGCCTCGAAAAATATAGGTTTTCTGGATTCAATCTTGACAGGTAAAGTGCAAGAACCGCCGTCAGGAAGGAGCACAACTTGCACGGGTGAAGCACCTTCGTTAAAGTGCAGAACTGAACCGTCTATGGTGGCGCTAGAAGTGATAACACTAGCATTACTGCCAAAAGTGATTTTGTGCACTAGGCGATCGCTACTTTCTAAATGCAATTGTAAATTGGTAGAAGAAAAGTCAGGAGAACGCGAATCAGGATACATTGTCACGGCCTCGCCCTCCCACTCTCCCAGCAAATCTTCAACAGTTAAAGGCGGACGTTCGGGGACATTTTTATCAAGCTGCTTTTCCCGAATTAAGATAAGTTTGGATAAATTGCCGTCGGTATTGTATGTCAGAGGGAAGCGCAACCGACGATAATTGTAGATAAAACTCAACTCGGCACCGCACTCTGAAAAAGGCGCTAGTTGAATAGTACCCTGAGAAAAAGCTCCATTCTCAAAAAATAGGATATCTCGTCCCAAACTTTGATATTCTCGAACAAGTTCGCTGACTTCCGGTTCGCCGACACCGCTAGGATTTGGGGAAAACCGACGCAGTTTCAATCGCACTGTTTTGTTGTCATTGAAGCCTTCGAGAGAAATAATGCTAGGAGTATCTTGAAGTACCTCTCCTCGCGTTGATAGCTGAGTGAAGGAACCGTGCCATTCTCCCAAGTTTTGCAGAAAGTTTTCCCATTGTGATACCATATTTTTACCTTTGGATATATGTCTAAAAATAGAATTATAACTCTGCTTACGGATTTTGGATTAAGCGATGTTTATGTGGGAGTGATGAAAGGTGCGATCGCCCAAATTAACCCGCAGTTAAAAGTCATTGACATTACGCACCAAATACCCTCTCAAAATATTGCGGCGGCGAGGTTTTGTTTGATGACTGCTTTTGCTTATTTTCCGCCGGAAACCGTACACGTTGCTGTCGTCGATCCGGGGGTGGGAAGCAAGAGACGCCCGGTTGCGATTAAATGTGCTAATTGCTTTCTTGTCGGGCCGGATAACGGGTTGTTTAGCGGGGTGTTGAGTCGGGAAAGTGCGAGATCCTCTGTCGAACTCACGAATTCTCAATACTGGCGCACACCTCAACCCAGCAGCACTTTTCACGGTCGCGATATTTTTGCAGCAGCGGGCGCTCACTTGGCCAACGGGGTGGCGTTGGAAGACTTGGGAGGGGCGATCGACCCTGCAAGTTTAGTAGAGTTAGAGATACCAAATTGTGCCGTTACAGCCACAGGTGCAGCAGGCTGCATTCAATATGTCGATCGCTTTGGCAATCTAATTACTAATATCCCGAATAATTGCATTATAGGTAACAATTGGTCATTGACAATTAGCAATAGTTCTGATGCAATTCGCATCCCCAGCGGTAAAACCTACAGCGACACCGAACCGGGCGATTTAATTGCCATAACTGGTTCTGACGGTTGGGTAGAAATTGCCGTTAATGGCGGCAGCGCTCAATCTGTATTAAAATTGGAATGCGGAGCGATCGTGCAATTACTTTTTGAAACTAACAATTAAATAGGACTTATAGCCTTTCTCAGTAACATGAGGTGCTCTCGCGGGCATAGGGCATAGGGCATAGGGCATAGGGCATAGGGCATAGGGCATAGGGCATCAGTTGTGAGCGGTGTGTACCTCATTTTATTGAGAACCGCTATACGCATGGGTGCTCGGAAACCTGGTTTTTTACGAAAAAACTTTGTTGTAACCAGCAGATGCGGTGAAAAACCCGGTTATGAAGGCGGAGTGCGTAAGTCATAGTTTTTTTCGATCGATTACTTTTTCGGCAAAATCCACAATAGTTTGGCGATATTCGGGATTATTAAAAAAAGCATCTCCATTATTGTGCCTAGCATTAGGAACTAGCAAAATTTTTTTATATTCAGGAGAACTAGCATATAACTTTTTGCTCATAGTAGCAGGAACAAAACGATCGGCAATCCCGTGAACAAACAAAATCGGCATTCGCAGTGATTTGACCTTAGCCAGAGAATCAAACCTTTGCGTCAGCAACAACCGCACCGGAAAAAATCGCATATAAGCATTATTTTCCACCATATCCACCATAGAAGTAAACGAATTGTGGACAATCAAGCCAGCAGCTTCTGGATGCCTGATTGCTAACTCAATAGCAACAGCACCTCCCATTGAATGACCGTAAAATAAAATTTGGCTAGGCAACAATTGCCGCTGCTTAACTAAATAATTATAAGCAACTTCAGCATCTTCATATACTTGTGATTCCTTCGGAAAACTGCCTTGACTGCGGCCGTAACCCCGGTAATCAATCAGCAATACAGAAAAACCCAATTGCCGAAAGCGGTAAGATTGACTGATATTCGCACCGATGTTCAAACCCCTGCCGTGCAGGTACAATAAAGTTCCTAATGATTTTCGATTTGCGGCGGGCAGCCACCAACCGTGAAGTTTTTCAATTTTGCGCGATCGACCCTTAACTGGCAACCAAACTTCTTGGTAAGGGATGTTAAAAGCATCCGGTGTTTTGGCGATTGTAGGTGTTGGCTGAAAGATCAAACGAGTTTGCAGAAAAAACAAGAGTATACAGGAAGCAATGTAGGCGATCGCCCAAATCTTTCCTATTAAAAATAGCAACTTCAAACAATGTCTGTATCTATTTTGTATTTCGAGCATTGTGGTAACTCAAATAAAATTTTGGCTGTTTAGCCAAATTAAAAACAATAATTATTAACTTCAAAAACTAGCCTATTTTGAGGTAAAATCAATCCTGATGCTTCCTCAGTTAACAATTGGTTGTATATTGTATCCGCTTGCCCAAAAGATTCTTGAGGCAAAAATCTAAATATTGATGCAGCAACATATTGTTTTTCTTTTTCAAAGCTTATCCAGTTTCTTGATAATTCTTCTGCTGCAAAACCCGTAGTATTAGAACCAGAAAAAATATCTACTACCAAGTCTCCCGGTTCAGTAAGAAAATTTATAAAAAATGACGGTAATCTTTGGGGAAAACGTGCCGGATGCGCCTTAACATTAAACTCTTTGCACCAACGCAAGTATTGAGAATTACTTTCAGAATTAGAAATTTCTAGCAAATTAGATGGAATAGCACCTCCATTATCTTTGGCAAATCGATCGCTAATATTGTGACCGGAAGGACGTTCTTTGGGCGTGTAAAATTCATCAGCATTTTTCAAAAGTTTTTTCATTCTCTCAGAATACTCTACTTTGACTTTAGTAATATTCGCTTGAGGTTGATTCGTTTTGGAAAGCCACCAAACAGTATTCACAGAATCTTTTGCCCGGATTTTCTTTTTATTCACCCACTCTATAGGAGATGGAAGTTTTGAAGGATTAAACCAGAAAAACTCTTGAGCAAGTTTAAATTCATATTCGTCACATAACCTAATAAGTACGCGGTAATTATACAGCGACCGTACAGGTATTCCTTTCTGATAAGCACCTCCAAGGTCTATAACAAAACTTCCAGTATCCTTAAGAACTCTTTTAATTTCAGGAGCAAAGCCCAGCAGCCAATCAACATATAAATCTTGATCCTCATTTCCATAACTCTTTTGGCGTTGCAATGCAAAAGGAGGGGATGTAATCACCAAATCTATAGAATTGCTAGCAAGACTATTCAGGAGATGAAGAGAATCTCCCAAATAAGATTGACCGTATTGGGTGGTGTAAATTGGAGCGGGCAAAATGTTACTCATGCTTAATTTAGATTAGTTTAAGGTACAAAAGACACAGCCTACTGTCATTATATCAAAATCCGTACTCTCAGTGTTACTAAATCCGTACTTTCAGTTCGTTGTTTTGTGTATAAATTCTTCGTACCATTCAAAAAGCGAACTTTCAGTTCGTTTTTATGAATTGTGAGGGGTATGAATTACAAAGAAGCCAGACAACAATTTGCAGTCAAGGTAAGTCAGTTACGCAGAGAAAAAAGGATGACACAGGACGAGTTAGCAGAACTCATAGACAAGACTACTGACTATATCAGCTTATTGGAACGCGGTGAAAGATCGCCATCCTTTGAAGTTATTTTCGCTCTAGCTGAAGCGCTCGATGTACCCGCTACTTATTTAATCAGTTTTAGCCAAAGCGGCGAAAGTACAGCTCTCATTAACACCCTAATAGCTGAACCAGTTTCTCCGTCAGTTGTAGAGCCTGTTGAAGAGGCTGTTACCACGGAAGCAGAACGCATTTCAGATGCTAAACGGCTAGAAAATGCTATGAAAAGCATCCAAGAATTGCAAAATCTGGCTAGTGAATATGGTATTGCGGATATTTTTCAAGATAACGGGGGAAAGACTTTACAGTTATTAATTCTTTTAGGGCTGCGGATATCGCCTGGACGTGAAGGAAACGATGCTATTGATGCTGAAGGAAAAGAATACGAACTTAAAACAATAAATATTGCTCT
This sequence comes from Microcoleus sp. B13-B6, assembly GCF_036705405.1. NCBI lineage: Bacteria > Bacillati > Cyanobacteriota > Cyanophyceae > Oscillatoriales > Microcoleaceae > Microcoleus > Microcoleus sp. B13-B6. The sequence continues at coordinate 13,237 of NZ_JAUBUJ010000083.1, read as the reverse complement.
CAATAGAAGCGGTGGGGTCACTACTCACCATCATTTGAATGAAATTATACTTGACAAGTATCGCCGAGTAGAAGCTTGGTATATTGGACTGTATGAAGGCATAACTCTCAAAGAGATTTATAAACTTACACCTGAAATGCTGGAACCTAAATTTAAAGAATGGGAAGAAAAGGTGAGGCTAAGAAACGAGCCGCTAAACAATCCTAAAATTCCCTTAAAGTTAGTAAAAAAAGGGCAACTTGTCTACTCTTATAGTAAATAATAGTTGCCCGATAGTGTTTAAAGGGGATTAGGTTGTGTTTGTGTAGAAACGATAGCTTGCCTACAGGTAGCGATTTTTACCCTCAAGCTACCACGAAATTAACCAACTTTCCAGGCACCACAATTACCTTTTTAATCTCCTTACCTTCAAGGTGACGCTTAGCCAATTCAGACTCGCGAGCAAACTTTTCCAACGCAGCTTTATCAGCACCAGAAGGCACTTGAATTGTGCCTCGAGTTTTGCCCATAACTTGAATTACCAGCGTAATTTCATCGGTAATTAACGCAGAAGCATCCACACTCGGCCAAGTTTGCGTATGCACCGATTCACTGTTACCAGTATTGTGCCACAATTCATCAGCAATATGCGGCGCAAAAGGCGCTAACAAGCGAATCAAAGTGTTAATTCCTTCTGCATAAATTGGCGAATCTTTACATTTAGCATCATTCAAAGCATTGCTGAGTTTCATCATTTCCGAAACAGCAGTATTGAACTGATAATCGCCCTCCAAATCTTCGCTCACTTCCTTAATTGCAGTGTGAATCGCCCGCCGCAAATCCTTCTCAGGTTTACTTAAAACCTCTTTCTCCCCCCCTTGCGAAGGGGGGGCAGGGGGGGGTGCACCAAACTCTGTAACCACGCGCCAAACGCGATTTAAAAAGCGAAATTGCCCTTCCACATCAGCGTCGTCCCACTCCAAATCCTTCTCTGGGGGCGCTTTGAATAAAATAAACATCCGCGCCGTATCTACCCCATATTTGCCCATAACTTGCAAGGGGTCAACGCCATTGTATTTTGATTTGGACATCTTCTCGTAGAAGACTTCCAAAGCTTCGCCAGTTTGAGGATCTTTGGGATTTGTGGGGTCTATATCTGCTGGGGGAACGTATTTGCCAGTAACAGGATTTTTATAGGCCATTGCTTGCACCATGCCTTGAGTTAACAGGCGTTTAAATGGTTCGTCACAATTGATCAAACCCCGATCGCGCAAAACCTTGGTAAAGAACCGCGAATACAGCAAGTGCAAGATTGCGTGTTCGATGCCGCCGACATATTGGTCTACGGGCATCCAATCATTTGTCTTTGCCGTATCGAAGACTTGCTCTTGATTTTGAGCATCGGGATAGCGCAAGAAATACCACGAAGAATCTATAAAAGTATCCATCGTATCTGTTTCCCGCTTCGCCGCAGTCCCGCAACTCGGACAAGGAACGTTTACCCATTCTTCCATCTTTGCCAAGGGCGAACCTTTGCCAGTAAATTGTACATTTTCCGGCAACAATACGGGCAAATCCGATGCGGGTACGGGTACTGTCCCGCAGGTGGGACAGTGAATTACGGGAATCGGAGCGCCCCAATAACGCTGTCTAGAAATCAACCAATCTCTCAAGCGGTATTGGATGCGGGCTTTGCCATAACCTGCATTTTCGGCATGGTGAATAATCGCTGCTTTGCCTTTAATTGAATCCATGCCGTTGAAGCTTTCGGAATTAATCATAATTCCTGGTTCGGTGTAAGCTTCGCTCAATGGCAGCTCATCATCATCCACAATTACTACTTTAATTGGCAGTTGATATTGATTGGCAAATTTGAAATCTCGCGTGTCGTGGGCGGGTACTCCCATAACTGCGCCGGTGCCGTATTCGTACAATACATAATCGGCAATCCAAATGGGAATTTCTTCGCCGTTGAAAGGGTTGATTGCTTTGCCGCCTGTGGGGATACCGCGCTTTGGTTTGTCTTCGGCTGTGCGATCGATCTCGCTTTGGGCGGCGACTTCTTTGATGAAGGTTTCTACGGCCGCTTTTCTGTCTGCGGTTGTCACGCGCTGAGTTAGTGGATGTTCCGGCGCTAAAACAAGGTAACTGACGCCGTAAACTGTGTCTGGGCGAGTGGTGAAAACAGCGATTTTTTCATCCATTCCGACAATCGGAAATTCTAAGTAAGCGCCGACTGATTTGCCGATCCAGTTAGCTTGCATTAATTTGACTCTTTCTGGCCAATCTGGCAATTTGTCTAAGTCGTTTAATAACTGTTCGGCGTAATCGGTAATTTTGAGGAACCACTGCCGCAATAATTTGCGCTCGACTTTGGCACCGGAACGCCAGGAACGTCCTTCGTTATCTACTTGTTCGTTTGCTAAGACTGTTTGGTCGATCGGGTCCCAATTAACTGCCGCTTCTTTTTGATATGCTAATCCTGCTTCTAAAAATTGTAAGAAAATCCATTGAGTCCACCGATAATAATCGGGAGAACAAGTTGTAACTTCTTTTGTCCAATCAAAGGAAATGCCGAGACGGCGAAATAAGCCTTTCATTTGGGCAATATTTTCATACGTCCATTTTGCCGGGGGAATTCCGCGCTCGATGGCGGCATTTTCTGCGGGCAAACCAAAAGCGTCCCACCCCATCGGATTCAATACCCGATAGCCTTGCATTCGCTTGAGTCTGGCAATTACATCAATAATTGTGTAGTTGCGGACGTGGCCCATGTGCAGGTTTCCCGACGGGTAGGGGAACATGGATAAGGCATAAAATTTAGGCTTTTGGGTATCTTCTGGCATCTGGTCTAAGTTTTGCTCAGCCCATGTCTGCTGCCATTTTTCTTCTATGGATTGGGGGTTATATCTGGAATCCACAACAATTGCTCCGTGCAGGGTTTAGTAATGTTTGCTTCAGTATTTTTACACATTCAAGGGGCTTCGATTCTGATTTTTCTGAGCGCCAAGGATTTTGGCTCGAATATCTGTATTATATATTGTAGTATAGGTAATTTGAGCTGGGGGGCGATCGGCCAAATATCCCCGTTCGCCCTGAAAAAAGTAAATAACTGCTATCCCCAGAAACCCGATTTCTTTGACAAACCGGGTTTATTCTCCTAGTTCGAGCTTAGATGCTATCAGGATCGATGTTCAATTCGCGCAGTTTGGCGGCTAAACGTTCCGCTTTTTGAGCTTCTTGTTCGGCCCGCTGCGAGGCTTCTTCTGCGCGCTGCGAGGCTTCTTCTGCACGCTGAAATTCTTGTTCGGCGCGCCGTCGCTCTAATAGCCGCTCTGCATTTATTTCGGAATAGGAAAGAAACTTTTCTCCATCAGGGCGATAGATTTCTAACCCTTCTTCTGGCAACTCAAACCGCACTCCCAGTCTGGGACTTATCCATCCCTCCATCGGTTCAATCGGTTCTAAGATTCCTTCAATTCTTTGCCAACCTTCTAACTGATTTCTTTCTGGATCGTAAAGGTAATACTCCTCGACTCCATAACGATAGTAAAATGAAAGTTTCTTGTTCATTTTTGTGTTACTATCGTTGTGGGAGCGAATTTCAAAGACGACTTGGGGAGCAATATTATCTTCGCGAGATTGTATGTAGGAACGTCGCTCGCCTTTTGGTCTACCAAATATCACCATCGTATCCGGCGCTTGAGAAATATCTGGTCTACCTTCAACCGGATACCAAAGTAAATCGGCGGCTACAAACACGTTGGGATCATCTTCAAACAGCGATTCGCAACCTTCTTTGATTGTGACAATTAATTTGTATTGTATTGTGCTGTCTGCCATTGGTTGACCGTCGCTGGATGGATAAATAATTTCTTCGGTTGTGACTTGCATTGTGGTTGTCTCCGAGAAGTATATGAGCTTAATTATACTATTGTTTGAACCCACTATTCGAGCCTAAAATGGCAATGCCATTTCCCTACTGACCTAATATTCAAAATAGGAAACAGCGGCGCTTCAAAGCTGCTTGCAAAAGAGTGTTATACAGTTTTTCCTTAACAGTATAAGCTCCGAATCTTTCCAAGTGCGGATTGTTCATTTGAGCATCGAACATCAGATAAGATCGATCGCGCAATCTCTCCACCAACTTCACCATCGCCACCTTAGAACCATCGGGAATTCGGTAAAACATCGACTCCCCAATAAACGCACCGCCGATCGACAATCCGAGAATACCGCCCGCCAATTCGTCCCCGCACCAAGTCTCGAAGCTGTAAGCCCAACCGGCCTCATACAAACCCCAGTAAATCTTCTTGAGCTCCTTAGAAATCCAAGTCGTTTCGCGATCGGCACAACCCTCAACCACCGCCCCAAAATCGCGGTTCACAGCCACCGAAAATCGATTTTGATTGATTTGGCGACGCAGGGATTTCGGATAGGTAAATCTTTCATCCAGGGGAATCAGCGCCCGCTGTCGGCTGGAATACCACCCCAAACTTTCCTCGCCGTCATTTGCCATCAAGAAGTAGCCTTGGGCATATCCTTGTATAATTGTCGGTATATCATATTGCATATATTTATCAGTTGTCATTTCTCAGTTAACTTTTCAAAGTCAACATTAGCAATTAGGAATAATCATGTCTGAAACCATTGAACCTATTACCTTACCGCCCGCCAAAAACCCCGAACAAGAAGGCCAATGGCTCCAACAAACGCTGCTGGCATGGCTAGACTCCGAGTTTATCCCAGAAGCAGCCAACCAGCAAATAGCTAAAAGAGCTGCCCAAATCTATGTTCGCCAGCGTATGGAAGGCGAGAATGACGTGGGCAGCCTCGTAATTGCGATCGTCACCGAAATGCAGGCCTATGATTTTTCTAAAAGCTTCTACGGCGAATTTGCGATCGCCAATGCCGTCAGCGACTTGTTACTCGATAGTCTAGGCATCGATAAATGCTGTGGCCAGTGAAGCAAGAAGGAGGAAAATTTAACTCATAAGTCTGAAACAAGAATCAACCCCAAACATAATCTTGCCGATTATTTATAAGTTTTTTTTCCTTCTTCCTTCTTCCTTTTTCTTTAGAATAAATCTCCAGAAACACGACAATTTCAGAAAAACATCATCCGTGTATCCGTGTCATCATCCGTGTCGTGCCTTCCTTCTTTCTTCGTGCTACCAGCTAGACTTCACAACACCGGGCAAAAGACCTTCGTGAGCCATTTCTCGCATCATGTTGCGAGACAGTCCGAAGTCACGATAGTAACCTCTGGGGCGTCCAGTTGCCCAGCAGCGGTTCCGCAAGCGAGTCCGCGAACTGCTGCGGGGTAGCTGTTGTAGTTGGCGGTGAATCGCCATTTTGTCCATCTGATTGGTAGCTTGGTCAAACTGGTCTTTCAGGTCTTCCCGCTTGTCGGCGTACTTGTCTACGAGTCTCTGGCGCTTTTTCTCGCGCTCGACCATGCTCTTCTTAGCCATAATCTGTTGATATCCTTAGATTAATCACAATCTACTATTTTACTATATTTTTGTCATTTTGGATCTCTTTTATTTGAATTATTTCTTTTGTCAACAAGATTTTTAGCAACAGGCAAGATGCCTGTTCCACAATAAATTAACATTTTTAGCAACAGGCAAGATGCCTGTTCCACAATAAATTAACATTTTTAGCAACAGGCAAGATGCCTGTTCCACAATAACTCAACATTTTTAGCAACAGG
>NZ_JAUBUJ010000083.1:0-7442 GCF_036705405.1 Microcoleus sp. B13-B6 | reverse complement strand
TGTTCCACAATAAATTAACATTTTTAGCAACAGGCAAGATGCCTGTTCCACAATAACTCAACATTTTTAGCAACAGGCAAGATGCCTGTTCCACAATAACTCAACATTTTTAGCAGCGGGCAAGATGCTTGTTCCACAATAAATTAACATTTTTAGCAACAGGCAAGATGCCTGTTCCACAATAACTCAACATTTTTAGCAACAGGCAAGATGCCTGTTCCACAATAACTCAACATTTTTAGCAGCGGGCAAGATGCTTGTTCCACAATAAATTAACATTTTTAGCAACAGGCAAGATGCCTGTTCCACAATAACTCAACATTTTTAGCAACAGGCAAGATGCCTGTTCCACAATAACTCAACATTTTTGTGGTACAGGCATCTTGCCTGTACTTAACCTTGGTGCAACACCAAACTATTAGCAGAAGGACACAAATCTGCAAGTTCGCAAATATTGCAAGCCGGATTTCTCGCATTACAAACTGCCCTGCCGTGATAAACCAACCGAATCGACCAATTTTCCCAATCCGGCTGCGGCAACAATATCATCAAATCCCGCTCGATCCTTATAGGATCGGTATGTTCGGTCAATCCCAAACGCTGAGTCAAACGTTTGACGTGAGTGTCTACCGTCACGCCCATATTAATACCAAAAGCGTGAGCGAGAACAACATTAGCGGTTTTGCGGGCAACTCCGGGCAATTCTAGTAGCAGTTCCATCCGCTGCGGCACTTGATTGTTAAATTTATTGACGATCGCCTGACAAGCACCTTTAATATTTTTAGACTTATTGCGGTAGAAACCAGTCGATCGCACCAGACTTTCCAATTCTTCTAAATCAGCATTTGCCAAAGCCACCGCATCGGGAAAACGCTTAAACAAAGCCGGCGTTACCAGATTTACTCGATCGTCCGTACACTGAGCCGAGAGAATCGTCGCCACCAGCAACTGCACGGGAGTTTCGTAGTTGAGAGTGCAAGGAGCTTCGGGATAGAGGCGTTTGAGGCGAACCAGAATTTCGAGCGATCGTTGTTTTAAACTTAACTTTTTAGTCATTAGTCAGTAGTCATTAGTCATTAGTCAGTAGTCATTAGTCAGTAGTCATTAGTCATTAGTCATTTGTTATTTGTTTTTAACTTCCAGGCACGACCGGGGAACCCATAACCAGAGGTTCTGCCTCCCTTGCGTCGGAAAAAAAGGAGAGGGGAAAATAGGAAAATAGGAAAACGGAAAACTAGACATAATTCTTCCTTCTTCCTTCTTCCTTCTTCCTTCTTCCTTCTTCCTTTACTATTGCATCAAAAATCGAAAATCTATCCCAGCCAAATTAGCTGTATCGCGAATAATCAAGAAAATTCCCAAACCCAGCAACAACACCAAACCCGTCTGCATGACATTTTCCTGAATGCGGTTCGGCAGAGGCTTGCCCCGCACTCCTTCTATTAACAGAAAAGCTAGCTGACCGCCATCTAAAGCAGGTAAAGGCAAGATATTAATCACAGCCAAATTGATGCTAATTAACACCGCATACTGAAACAAACTCGCAGCATCCGATTTGGCAATCCCTGCACCAATCGCCACAATCGCCACAGGCCCGGACAACTTGTCGGCAGTCTGGCTGAAATTGCTAAGTAACTGGCCGAAGCCTTGAACCGTCAGCACCACAATCCGCTCAAATTCTGTAGCGGCCTTGCTAAACGCCTCTACAAATCCGGCCCTCTGCCGCACGACAGTGCCGTTAGAAGTTAGCTGCACGCCAATGCGACCTTTGCCGTCGGGCGACTCTTCAGGAGTTACTGTCACCACAAATTTTTGTTCTTGGCGCTGAATTTCCAACGCTAGGGGTTGGTTGGGATGATCTTGGATTGCTGCGACCAATAATTTGACTGCTTCGCCGGAAGCGCCCAATTCCTTGCCGTCAACAGACAGAACAACGTCGCCCGATCGAATTCCCGCTTGTTTCGCGGCCGAACTGACTTCTGCGGCGACTTCCGGGACTTTAACTCCCGGTAGGTAGTTCATTTCTGCCGCGCCGACAGTACCCAATTGCACCACCAGCAGGAAGTAAGCAAAAATTAAGTTGGCAATTACCCCTGCGCTAATGACGATCGCCCGATCGAGCACGGGGCGATTTTTGAGCAAATTCGGGTCATTTGGCGGAATTGTACTGTCTGGATCGTCGTCCGGGAAACCCACGAAACCTCCCAGGGGAAAGGCGCGAAGGGCGTATTCAGTTTCCGGGCCTTGGTACTTCCAGAGGATGGGCCCGAAACCGATGGAGAAGCGGTTGACGTGGATGTGTTGAAGTCTCGCCGCCAGGAAGTGGCCGAGTTCGTGAACGACAATCAAGATACCTAAAACTGCGATCGCTGCCAAAACTGACATGAAGGATTCCACTAACACTTTTACTGGACTTTGATTTATTTTAATATCTTTTTAATATCGGTGGCTTCGGAGGGGCAATTTTCAGTCAAACTGGAAGGTGGTGTTTTTGTCGGAAGTCCCGGCTGCTGCGATCGACCCGACGCTGGCAAACCGATCGCGCGATCGTACCTGAGTTTACCTCTAAAACCAATTCCCATTACCAATTCCCTATTACAAATTCCCCATTACCAATTCCCAGTTACCAATTCCGCATTATGAAAGACACTTCTTTGAATATTATCGCTATTTCTATCTTTGCCATCACCATTTCAATATTGTTGGGGCCCCTATTCAACTTGCCAGAAGCCGTACCTGCGATCGCCACTTTTTGCCTGTTGGGGCTTGCTACCCTTGACAGTTTCCAGTGGCAAGGTCAAGGCGGTACTATTTTATTAGATTGGCTGGGGGGAACTTCCAAACAAAAGCGCGATCGTATCCTTCACCACGAAGCCGGACACTTCCTAGTCGCGTACCTGTTGGGAATTCCCGTAACCAGCTACGCCCTCAACGCTTGGGAAGCATTTAAACAAGGTCAAACAGCCCAAGGCGGCGTCCGATTTGAAGACGAGCAATTAGCATCTCAACTCCAAACTGGCACTCTTTCTGCCCAACTTTTAGACCAATATTGTACCGTGTGGATGGCCGGAATAGTCGCCGAAAAATTTGTTTACGGCAGCGCACAAGGAGGAGCCGAAGACCGCACCAAAATTAGTGCAATTTTAACACAACTGCGCCGTCCAAGTTCCGAAATTCAACTTAAACAAAACTGGGGTTTGCTGCGAGCAAAAAACCTGCTCGAAAGCCACAAATCAGCTTACGAAGCCCTAGTAGCAGCAATGGAAGAAAGAGCAACTGTTGCCGAATGCTACGCCATAATTCAGCAAAATTTATAGGAAAAAGATTACGCACTCTTGCCTTATAAACCAGGTTTCTCTGTAGATTTCTCACAAAAACAAAAAAAATGCGTAGAAACCGAGTTTAAGAGCGTATTATAGGGATTAAAAATTCATGTCAGAACCAAAAGATTTCCCAACAACACTGCAAACAGCGAACCCAAATACAGAAAAATTGTTGTGGCTGTTCGGTTTTCGGATCGACCCCGGCACCGAAATACCAAATCTATATACTCTAATTGTCTATGGAGAACAAGAGCCGCCCTTAGTAGCCGGCGGTCAACTTGTATTTTTTACCCGTCCAGAACTAGCGATTAACGCTCTCCAATTGTGCAATATCGATGTCAGCGAACTGGGAAAGCCACCCACACAAATAGACGCTATTTGCGACATTGCAGAAACGCTGTACTTGCTCGATGCCGAAGATTTTGACGAGTCAGCTACTATCCTCAACTGTTTAAACGCGCTTTTCGATTTAGTGAAAGCTACTTTAATACCGATGCCAACTGAATACAAGCGCATACTTTATGATTTTGCAGACCATTTGAATATTGAGGAAGAGTTTGCAAGTTTTTTAGACGCAGAAGATATTCAGCGATCGGAAATTGTCAATGCCATTTTGTGGTGTGTGGGAGCAATTACAGCTAAATCTAGATTGCTGACATAGCAATTTTAGTTGGGGATTTTAGATTGGGGATTTTGGATTTAAAGTAGTCCGGGACTCTACCAAAGAAACCGGATTTTTTACCATTGTTAAAGTCTCTCATCGAGTATTTTGATAAAAAACCCGGTTTCGGCCAGGGCTGTTTCGGGGCAACCGGGCGTGGGATTGCCCCTACGCAAAACCAGGCTTTTGTAGGGGCGGTGCCCCCGTGCCCGCCCCCACCCACAGATGATTTCATGGACATTTCAGGCATCGGGGCAACCACGGGGGGTTTGCCCCTACAAGAAAATGAAACCGCCCTGCGGTTTCGGCCTCTAGGACTATAGATAATATCGCCAAAGGAAATGGTGCCATGACTGTAACAGATTTACGCTTGTGGACTGTAGACGAATACCGCCGCATGACCGAAACTGGCATTCTCAATCCCGATGAACGAGTAGAATTAATTGACGGGCAAATTATTTCAAGGAGTGCAAAAAAGCCTCCCCACGCAGCAACTAATCTCTGTGCAGCCGACTATCTAAGAAGTCTGCTGGCAGGACTTGCTTTAATTCGCATCCAAGACCCGGTTACTCTAAGTATAAATTCAGAACCAGAACCCGATATTGCTGTAGTGCAAATTGACCCTCGGCTGTACCAAGATTTTCATCCCGCACCAGACAATATTTTCTTATTAATAGAAATAGCTGACACGACTTTAGAAACAGACCGCAAGCGGAAAGCACCGGCTTATGCTAAAGCGGGAATTACTGATTATTGGATACTTGATGTTAACACGCGGCAAGTTTATGTTTTTCGCGAACCGGGCGAGGCAAACTACGGACAAGAAACAGTATTTAATGAAGATGATGTTTTGTCAATGCTGGCCTTTCCAGAAATAGAAGTTCAGATTTCGCAACTGTTTCCTTAAGTCTGTGGGCGGCGGGTTTATCGATATCTTTAGCTACCGATCGATATTTCGGGTAAAACCCGCCCCTTGTATGGTGCTTAGCTGCTAGATTTTCGAGCTTGGGAAGTAGATTATCTGTGGCGACGCACCCTACGGTATCTACGGGTATTGTGTATATTGATATCGCTCGAATTACCACAACGTTGTAGGGGCGGGTTCACAAACCATACATAACAATGACCGACAATTTATAAAAACCCGCCCCCACCCCACCGTAAATCTGAACGTACATTTGGCTTGGAAAGTTGGGTTGGGGCGGGTTTTTGAGATTGTTTGTTTTGGGGCGATTATTGTTGGTGAACCCGCCCCAACAAATCTATCAATTACCAATTACCAATTACCCAGTCTTCAGAATAATCCCGATCGCTACAAAAAACTTAGTATTAGGGCGTAGCGCGAGTTATACTCCTACTGGAAAGACTGTGACTGCCAAAAAATCCCGACATCAAAGTTTATGAGCAACACTTCCCCGGCTCGGCCAGCCGCCGACAACCCCACAACAAAAAAACTCAGCCTCTCAACAAAATTAGCTTACGGTGCCGGCGACCTCGGCCCGGCAATTACCGCTAATGTTTTGGCATTTTACCTTTTAATTTTCTTTACCAATGTCGCTGGTTTACCGGCCGGCTTAGCCAGTAATATTTTGGTAGTTGGCAAGGTTTGGGATGCCATAAATGACCCGATTGTGGGGGTTTTGAGCGATCGCACTTCTCACCCTTGGGGCCGCCGATATCCTTGGATAATATATGGTGGCATTCCCTTCGGCATATTCTTCTTCTTGCAGTGGATTGTACCTAGCACGGATCACACAGTGTTATTTTGGTACTATGTTGCGATCAGCATTTTGTTCAACACCGCGTACACGGCTGTCAATCTTCCCTACACTGCCCTGACTCCAGAACTTACTCAAGACTACAACGAACGCACTAGCCTTAATAGTTTTCGATTTGCTTTCTCAATTGGCGGCAGCATCTTTTCATTAATCTTAGCTCTAATTATCTTTGCTGTATTTGAAAAGAACCCGAATCAACAATATTTAGTATTAGGTGCAATCAGTGCAGTTATCTCTGTCTTGCCTTTGTACTGGTGTGTTTTGGGAACTCGCAAGCACGTCGCAGCCCAACTATTAGAAAACGCCGAACTAGATAATTCTACATCCTTGCCACTAAAAGAACAGTTGCAGATTGCATTTAGCAATCGCCCTTTTTTGTACGTCATTGGAATTTATCTTTTTTCTTGGCTGGGAGTGCAGTTGACTGCTACTATTATTCCCTACTTTGTTGTTAACTGGATGCAACAGCCACAGTACGTTTTTAGCTTGGTTGCGATCGCAGTTCAAGGCACTGCATTAATCATGCTATTTGTTTGGAGTAAAGTCAGCGAGAGATACGGCAAAAAAGCCGTATATTTTATGGGCATGAGTTTGTGGATTATTGCCCAAGCTGGACTGTTTTTCCTCCAACCAGGACAAGTATTGCAAATGTACATATTAGCAGTCATGGCAGGTATCGGAGTTTCCACGGCTTATCTAATACCTTGGTCGATGATACCGGATGTGATCGAACTCGACGAACTGCAAACAGGAGAAAGACGCGAAGGCGTTTTCTATTCGTTTATGGTACTGCTGCAAAAAATCGGATTGGCAGGGGGTTTGTGGTTGGTAGGCCAAGCATTAGAAGGAGCTGGATTTCTATCTACCGTTCCGGGACAGCCAGCACCAGTACAGCCAGAGTCGGCACTGTTTGCGATTCGATTTGCGATCGGGCCGCTGCCCACAATTGCTTTAATTGCTGGCATGATTCTTACCTATTTTTATCCCATAACCCGCGAAGTTCATGCAGAAATATTGTTGAAACTGCGAGAAAGAAAAGCGCAAAAGCAGTAAGCGCTAATAAGGAGTAGTTGGCAATTAGTAAAAGGTCAAAATAACAACTCCCAATAGCTAATCCTGGCGCTATCAATAGCAATCCTCCCATCGGGTGCTAACTCTTTTTTTATTTAACAATGTGTCATCTTCTTATGGCATCGGTTAATTCCCAAAAAAGCCCGTTGCGCGTTTACCTAAAGGATTGCTATAGTTGGCTCGGAAGACAAATCAAAGCGATAGTTTTAGTAATAGCCCCGGAACCCAGAAACCTAGTTTTTTTATGAAAATACATAAATCGCCCAGCGCCATCCGCCCCGATAGAAAAACCCCGAATGCTTGAGTTGTTCGAGATGTCGATCGAGCTTGAGAACACAAATTATTAAATTTTATGTCTGTCGCGCACTATAGAGAGTAGTTTGTGATATAAGTATGACGCTCACTAAGTCTATATACTTAATCAGTCATCCAGATCCTCAAAAAGTTTATAATTAAAAGAAGAAACAGATTTTTATCGGAAATTGATTCGATTAGTTGCCGTTACAAAAAATCTGCTGAATGTGGCTAATTATAAGCTGTTGTACCTTTAAATAGGGTATAATAAAAAAGGAGTTTAGTCAATCTCTACAAAAATGCCAGCTAAAAACC
>NZ_JAUBUJ010000082.1:31421-39582 GCF_036705405.1 Microcoleus sp. B13-B6 | reverse complement strand
GGCTCTTTCTGCCCATTCTTGTGACTACTTTCCTATGCCTGACCTCATTCCCGAATTTCAGACCTGAATCCTTACATTCATTCAAACCAAAGATGAGTTTCTGAAAAAAATTCCTTGGCAGGAATGGGATTTATTTGCGGATACATACACCAATTCTGAAATTGTCCTCAGCCCCCCGGAAAATACAGAAATTCCCAGAATTGTTACAGCGTCAAGAGGAAAGTCTAACATAAAAATATTATCAATTTTGGGTTGTAGCCAAGGAATTGATGTTCAAGTCGATCAGAAGTTTCTCAAAAGTTTACCTAAGACAGAACCACTTTTTCTTCCCGAACCTCGACGGAAACAATTAAGCGATAGCCTTTGGGAGCAAAACTGGGATATCTTATTTTTTGCTGGTCACAGTTGGAGTGATAGTAACAGTGGCAATCTTGCTATCAATTCCGATGAAACACTCACCCTGCTAGATTTGAAGCACGGTTTGCGCTGCGCTATAAAAAACGGCTTGCAGTTGGCTATTTTTAATTCCTGTGATGGTTTGAAGTTAGCAGAAAATTTAGCTGATTTGCACATTCCGCTAGTTATTGTGATGCGGGAACCTGTACCCGATCGGATTGCTCAAGAGTTTTTGAAATATTTTCTGACGGCGTACTCAAGTGGAGAAACTTTATATTTAGCAGCACGAAAAGCACGGGAACGTTTGGATACAGAAGGTCTAGACAAGGAATTTCCGGGGGCGACTTGGTTGCCCATAATTTGCCAAAATCCCGCTGTAGAACCTCCGAATTGGCAATGTTTTTTCAGTAAAACAGAAGCAAAATTCCAAGATGGATTTCAGGAAGTTAAAAAAACTTGGAAAACCGAACATACTCTCACAGATCATTCAGACATTATTAAATCAGTCGCTATTCACCCAGACGGTCAAATTTTCGCTAGTTGCAGTCTAGATCAAACGATTAAAGTATGGAACCTGACAACAGGAGAACTCCTGGAAAATCTCACGGAACATTCTGGCGGCGTGACTTGCGTTACTTTCAGCAGCGACGGAAAAACTCTTGCCAGTAGCAGCGCCAATCCCGACGGTACTATTAAATTGTGGGATACTCAAAGCTGGCAACTAAAACGCACTCTCAAAGGCGATGATTGGGTGGTTCTTTCTGTATGGTCAATCGCCCTAACTCCTAATGGCAAAACTTTAGTCAGCGGACACCACGCTGACAGTACCGTAAAAGTTTGGAACCTGGAAACCGGGGAATTGCGACACACTCTCAGAGGTCATGTTTGGGCAGTTCACGACGTTGCGATCGCTCCCGACGGCAATATAATGGCTAGTGGAAGTTTCGATAGCAATATCAAGCTTTGGAATCTTAACACAGGCAGAGAAATCCGCAATTTAAACGGCCCTGGTGACGGCCCTATTGGTTGGCCTCGTTCTTTCTTTAGCGACAACATTGTTTATAGTGTCACCTTCAGTCACGATGGACAAACTCTCGCCAGTGGCGGTGTCAAGCAACCGATTAAACTGTGGCGTTTAAGCAGTGGAGAACTCAAAAGCAACTTGACAGGACATACGGATGATGTTCACGCTGTTGCCTTTAGTCCTGATGGGAAATATCTCGCCAGCGGTAGTGCCGATCGCACTATTAGAATTTGGGATTTATTTACCGGAGAAGCGATTCACACTCTAGGACATTCAGACACTGTTTATTGCCTTGCCTTGAGTCCTGACGGAGAAACTCTCATCAGTGGTAGCCGAGACAGAACTATTAAGATTTGGCGTTTTTCCACCTGACAATAATTACTAATATTACTTTTTGAACAGGCAAGATGCCTGTTCCACAATAATTATTGGAGATATCTATTAAAAAATCTCCCCAACAATCATCCCCGCCAATATGACAAACCCCACCCAAACATTTTGGCGAAAGATTTGACCGTAAACAAGCTTAGGAATATCCGCATTCCGCAGTTGACTGTACTGCAAAAACCACAAAATCGCCGCCGCAATAATTGCCAACCAAAAACCAATGTGCAAGTGTAAATTAATCCCCATCGCCGCTAACAAACCGACAGTACCAACAAAGAAAAAACCCACAGCATTAGCGGCATTATCCCCGAAAAATATCGCGCTGGAATTCACCCCCAAACGCAAATCGTCTTCCCGATCGCTCATCGCATAAACTGTATCAAATCCCATCGTCCAAAACACGACTGCACCCCACAGCAGCCAAGTCGCTAATTCTAATTCGTCAACGGCGGCGCTCCAACTAATTAAAACGGCAAAACCCCAAGCAATTGATAACACTAATTGCGGCACTGGAAAGAATCTTTTTGCCAGCGGATAGCAGATAATTACTGGTACGGCGGCCACGCACAGCCAGAAACTTAAAGGATTGAGATAAAAAGCGAGAATTGCCGCACAAGCAAAGGAAATTAATGCAACTCCTATTCCAGTTTGCACCGTGAGGGCGCGGGATGCTAGCGGGCGCGATCGCGTTCTTTCTACTTCGGGATCGATATCGCGATCCCATAAGTCGTTGATGACGCATCCAGCCGCACTCGTGGCTAGGGTTCCCAACACAATCACGCCCACCAATGCTGCGGGTGGCCTCCCGTCTGCTGCTAAAAAGACGGCCCAGAGGGCTGGAATCATTAAAATGAGCCTTCCTGCTGGTTTGTCCCATCTCAAAAGCCTCACGACGGTTAGCAATGTGGATTCGGGTTGGCGATCGGGCTCTTTCAGCATTTCAATTCTAGATTTGATATTTTTAACTCTAGATTTTATCAAATTTTAGGCACAATCACTTACTATCTCTGCTGGCGAGCATACTTCTATCGGAATTTAAAACAGGTGAAAGTCTTGCCCAGTCAGCAGTTCCCGATTTTTGCTAATTTAATAGAATGCCTAACTGGATTCGTGAAATAATCATAAATATCTGTCAACCCCGATACTCCAATGGTTAATTCACTTGCTTCTGCGGAGTCAAATCGCATTATTGCTGCTATTGATATGGGTACTAACTCATTTCACATGGTGGTGGCGCGGATCGATCCGAAATTGCCCGCGTTTACGATTATTGCTAGAGAAAAAGATACGGTTCGGTTGGGCGATTGTGAGGTTAAGACAGGCTGCTTGAAGCCCGAGGTTATGGAAAGGGCGATCGCCACTCTGCGCCGTTTTCAAGATATTGCTAAAACTTTCAATGCTGAACAAATTATCGCTGTTGCTACGAGTGCGGTTCGGGAAGCTCCTAACGGGCGGGATTTTCTCAAACAAGTTGCTGCAGAATTAGACCTAGATGTGAGTTTAATTTCTGGTCAAGAAGAAGCGCGGAGAATTTATCTCGGTGTTCTTTCGGGTATGGAATTTAACAATCAGTCGCAGGTAATTATTGATATTGGGGGGGGTTCTACGGAGTTGATTTTAGGAGACAGTTCTGAGCCTCGCTGTCTCACCAGTACAAAAATTGGTGCTGTTCGCTTAACAGGACAATTTGTCAAAACTGACCCGATTAGCAGGGAGGAGTTTGCTTATTTGCAAGCTTATATTCGGATTTCGCTGGAAAGACCGATCGACGAATTGCGCTCTCACTTCAATGCGGGCGAACCTTTGCGCTTGATTGGCACTGCTGGAACCATCGAAACTCTGGCTGCCATTAACGCTCGCGAAAAGTTGGGAACAGTGCCGAATCCCCTAGCCGGATATCAGTTAAGTTTAAAAGATTTACGCGATTTAGTCAATCGCTTTCGCAAACTTTCTTATGCCGAAAGGTTGGCAATACCGGGAATGTCAGACAAGCGGGCGGAAATTATTCTAGCAGGATCTATGATTTTGCAGGAAGCGATGACACTATTAGGAATTGAATCCCTGACTGTGTGCGATCGCTCTCTGAGAGAAGGCGTAATTGTTGACTGGATGCTGGCACACGGTTTAATTGAGAACCGCTTGCGCTATCAAGGTTCAATCCGCCAGCGCAGCATTCTGCACATGGCTGAGAAATATCAAGTCAATTTAGAACAAAGCGAAAGAACCGCAGCATTTGCGCTCAATTTCTTCGACCAAACTCAAGGAATTCTACACTATTGGGGAACCGAAGAACGCGAGTTGCTGTGGGCTGCCGCGATTCTGCACAACTGCGGTTTGTACGTCAGTCATTCAGCGCACCACAAGCATTCTTACTATTTAATTCGCAACGGTGAGTTATTAGGATACACTGAAACAGAGATTGAAGTAATTGCGAACTTAGCTCGCTATCACCGGAAAAATCCTCCGAAAAAAAAGCACGATAATTTTGTAATTCTTCCGAAAAAATACCGGGAACTCGTCAGTAAATTGCATCCTTTTCTGCGGTTGGCTGTGGCTTTGGACAGGCGGCAGATTGGCGCAATTTCTGATTTTAAATGCGAACACCGCCCGGAAGTTCGAGAGTTTCATTTGCGGCTGCAACCGCTCAATCCCGAAGACAATTGCGCTCTGGAACTCTGGAGTTTGGATTACAAAAAACCGTGTTTTGAAGATGAGTACAATCTAAAATTAGTGGCAACTTTGGAACCGACTTTGGTTCCGGTTTAAATACAAAGCCGAGCCCGGAAACGAGAAACTGGTGCAATACCAGAGAGAATCTTCGTGGTGAAGAACGCTCTCAAACGCTTGAAATCTCGAAACCTGCGATCGTTAAATCTTTTTCTGTTAACAGACGATCGGCAATAAACTAGGTTGATTGCCGATCGCCCGTCGGTAGGATCGGGTAAAGCCGATCGCACCAATACAGTGTTTGAGGGCAGCGCGCAGCTACAAACTACGAGATTGCAAGCATTTGAAGGACTTCGCTCGACCAGGCTCGGCACTCACGCCAGACAGGGCGGATTATGTAGTGCTTACCCGAAGATGGTAAAATCATTCACACCTATCGCACTAGCTTGCACTCCATTTAAAGCAGCCAACAATTGACCATTCTGACCAATCCTGATGAAAGCTGCATTAGCGTTTTGGGTAATACTAAGTTGACCAAAAGTTAGACCACCCGCTAACACGAGCAAATCTTCACCTTTTGTGAAATCAGTAATTATATCGCTGCCTTCACCTGCTGTTAAAACAAAGCGATCGCGCCCAATGCCGCCGCTGAGAATATCATTGCCCAAACCGCCAATCAGACAATCGTCGCCTTTACCGCCATAGAGAGTATCGTTACCATCCTCGCCGCATAGCTTGTCACTACCGCCGTTGCCCAACATCAAATCATTGCCAGCACCACCGCACAGGGAATCAGGCTCGCCGTTAAAGTCGATCGCACTGTCTCCGAAAATAGTATCGTCCCCATCGTCGCCACAAATGCTATCACTGCCGCGATCGCCCAACAGCAGATCGTTGCCAGTACCCCCCACCACAACGTCATTGCCCTTGCCGCCGTAAACAGTATCGTTGCCCTCTTCGCCGCTTAGAGTATCCGCAGCATCTCCCCCGTTCAAGAAGTCGTTGCCAGCACCGCCAAAGAGCAAATCGCGTCCAGTCGAGTCAAGGCTAGACGGGTCAAAACTGCCTCCAAACAAGCTGTCGTTACCCTGAGCCCCAACCAGAGTGTCATTGCCCTTCTCGCCCCCAATCAAGTCATCGTCTTTGCCGCCGATGGCCACATCATCGCCCTTACCCCCGAAAATGCCATCGTCGCTGCCGGCGCCGTTGAGGTAATCATTGCCATTGCCGCCAAACAGCAAGTCTTTGTCTGCATTCGGGCCAAGGGGGATATTGGTGGGCAGTGCCCCGTAAATATTGTCGTTGCCTTTTTCGCCCAGCAGAACGTCGTCGCCGTTGAAACCGCTGATAACGTCGTTGAGATTGCTGCCGATGAGGAAGTCGTTGCCGTCAGTGCCATTGAAAGTGCGATCGACAGAATTCGGGCCCGGAATCGAACCGATCGCGGGTAGGGTAATCTGTTCGCAAATGCAATCGGTATCGCCCCCTTGAACGCTGTCAGAGTCAACAGGAATTCCGGTGGGAGTTGGAGTTCCCGTGGGAGTTGGAGTTCCGGTTGGAGTTGGAGTTCCCGTGGGAGTCGGAGTTTCCGTGGGAGTTGGAGTTTCCGTGGGAGTTGGAGTTCCGGTTGGAGTCGGAGTTTCCGTGGGAGTTGGAGTTTCCGTGGGAGTTGGAGTTCCGGTTGGAGTCGGAGTTCCGGTTGGAGTTGGAGTTTCCGTGGGAGTTGGAGTTCCCGTGGGAGTCGGAGTTCCGGTTGGAGTTGGAGTTCCGGTTGGAGTTGGAGTTTCCGTGGGAGTCGGAGTCGGAGTTCCCGTGGGAGTTGGAGTTTCCGTGGGAGTTGGGGTTGGAGTCGGAGTTCCGGTTGGAGTCGGAGTTCCGGTTGGAGTCGGAGTTGGAGTCGGAGTTCCGGTTGGAGTCGGAGTTCCGGTTGGAGTCGGAGTTGGAGTTCCGGTTGGAGTCGGAGTTCCGGTTGGAGTCGGAGTTCCCGTGGGGGTTGGAGTTCCGGTTGGAGTCGGAGTTCCCGTGGGGGTTGGAGTTCCGGTTGGAGTGGGAGTTTCCGTGGGAGTCGGAGTTCCCGTGGGGGTTGGAGTTCCGGTTGGAGTGGGAGTTCCCGTTGGAGTCGGAGTGGGAGTTCCGGTTGGAGTCGGAGTTCCGGTTGGAGTGGGAGTTCCCGTGGGAGTCGGAGTTCCGGTTGGAGTCGGAGTGGGAGTTCCCGTGGGAGTCGGAGTTCCGGTTGGAGTCGGAGTTCCGGTTGGAGTCGGAGTTTCCGTGGGAGTCGGAGTTCCGGTTGGAGTCGGAGTTGGAGTTCCCGTGGGAGTTGGAGTTCCGGTTGGAGTCGGAGTTCCGGTTGGAGTCGGAGTTCCGGCTGGAGTCGGAGTTCCCGTGGGAGTCGGAGTTCCGGTTGGGGTTGGAGTTTCCGTGGGAGTCGGAGTTCCCGTGGGAGTTGGAGTTTCCGTGGGAGTTGGAGTTTCCGTGGGAGTTGGAGTTTCCGTGGGAGTGGGAGTTTCCGTGGGAGTGGGAGTTTCCGTGGGAGTGGGAGTTTCCGTGGGAGTCGGAGTTGGAGGGGTATTTACAACAATGCTTCCCGTGACGATCGCAGAATCAGCTTTCCCGTCGTTAGCTTTGTAGGTAAAAGAGTCTGTCCCTTCAAAACCAGGATTCGGAGTATAAGTGAAAGAACCATTAGCGTTGAGGGCGATCGACCCTGTAGCCGGATTTGTCACCAGAATCGCCGTCAGCGGGTCCTTTTCCGGGTCTGTATCGTTGATTAAGACTCCCAAACCAGTCACGTTGAGACTCGTATTAAAAGCAGTAGTATAGCTGTCAGAATTCGCCACAGGCGGGTTATTGTTGACGCTGACAGTCACGGTAGCCGGTTCCGAGCTAACTATTCCGTCGCTGACTGTGTAGGTAAATGTGTCTGTTCCAGAAAAGCCAGCGTTAGGAGTATAAGTGAAAGAACCGTCTTTGTTGAGGGCGATCGACCCTTTCGTCGGATTTGCGGCCACCGCAGCAGTCAGCGTGTCTAAATCTGCGTCGGAGTCGTTGCCTAAAACTCCCGGCACTGTTACGGTGAGGGTTTTTCCCGCACTGACCTTGTAGAGGTCGGGATTGGCTGTTGGCGGACTGTTAGTAACGTTGATATTCACCGTAGCGGGGACAGTGGCGGCCCCGTCGCTAACGCTGTAGGTGAAGGTATCAAGGCCTACAAAGCCAGGGTTAGGAGTGTAATTGAATGTGCCGTCGGCGTTGAAAACGATCTTACCTTTGGTTGGGCCTGTGACTAAAGTTGCACTCAGCGTGTCCGAATCTGCGTCGGTGTCGTTGCTTAAGACTCCGGGCTGCACAGAGACACTAGAGACACTGAGCACTGTGTCGTGCGCCACGCTGTAGCTGTCGGGATTTGCTGTTGGCGGAGTGTTAGTAACGTTGATATTCACCGTAGCGGGGACAGTGGCGGCCCCGTCGCTAACGCTGTAGGTGAAGGTATCAAGGCCTACAAAGCCAGGGTTAGGAGTGTAATTGAATGTGCCGTCTGGATTAAATATGATCGTACCGTTAGTCGGGTCTTTGACTAAAGCGGGGGTCAACTTGTCTTTGTTGGCGTCGCTGTCGTTGTCTAAGACTGATGGAAATCCGTAGAGAGGTGTGTCGTGGGGGACGGTGTAGCTGTCGGGATTTGCTGTT
>NZ_JAUBUJ010000082.1:0-31321 GCF_036705405.1 Microcoleus sp. B13-B6 | reverse complement strand
AGAGGTGTGTCGTGGGGGACGGTGTAGCTGTCGGGATTTGCTGTTGGGGCAGTGTTAGTAACGTTGATTGTCACCGTAGCGGGGACAGTCGCAGCCCCGTCGCTAACGCTGTAGGTGAAGGTATCAATGCCTACAAAGCCAGGCTTAGGATTGTAACTGAAGTCGCCCAAGGGGTTGAGTGTGAGTGTACCGTTGGTTGGGTCTGTGACTACAGTGGTCGTCAGCGGGTCGCTGTTGGCGTCGGTAGGCCCTGGTACGCTGAGCACTTTGTCGTGCAGGACGCTGTAGCTGCCAGTGGCGGCCACCGGGAAATTATTAACCGAGATGGGGCCGAGAGTAAAAGCGGCACTTGCTTGATCCGTGGCGTCCCCGAAAAATAGGAAGTTTGGCTGGCTGTAGGGATTGTAGGGTAAACGCGGCTGACTGGCTTCTGGATTAAATGCCGTGTAGTTGCGTAGCGGTTGATTTGTCAGGTTTGGTATTGCTGTTGGGCCGGCAAACAGGGTGTAAGTGTTGCCTTGAACTACGAGTTTGTAGTCTGTAGGAGTGTTGATGTTAAAAGGTAAAGCTGCATTTTCCCCGCGAGTAAAGGTGGGAGCTGATGTTGGTGTACCACCGGTTTGAGCAAATATACCTCCGTTGGGGGGAAAGTTCCCCTTGGTGAAACCCAGTTCAATGCCATTTTGACCGTCGCTGCTAATGGCGATGATGCTGAAACCGGCCCGATCGTTACTAATACTGTTTTCAGCGGTGACTGCAACTCGAAAAGAAACGCTGTAACCGTTGATGCGGTCAAGTGCGGGAAAAGTTGCGCTGACTGGAGTAAATGTTGCTGGCGTCGGGGTCGGAGTTGCGGGAGTGTATCTGTAGTTGGTGTAGCCTGCATAGCCTGTAGTGTTATTAGCCGCCGTCACGCTCGCAGTATTAATGCCCGTGTTTGGCGAGAACGCACCTGTAGCTAGGATACCACCACCGAATGGGAGAAAAATAGGTATGGGAAGAGGTACTTGTCCGTAAGCTAATTGGGTGCTGGTGCTACCTGATGTCCCGATACCGGGAGGCGATCCGTTTGGAAAGTTACTTGTGTCTTTGCCGTCATAGAGGATAAAACCGAACACAAATTGATAAGTGGCTCTTGTGGCTGGGTCGATCGCCAACCCAGATGACACGGCTCCTGTTGTATAATCTAATTCCCAATCTCCGCCCATAGCCGAACTGCCGATCGGCGATCGAGAAGCCGCAATTTTTGCCTTAGTTAGCTGACTCAGTTGCTGCACAAAGTTAGCGCCCTTTTCCCCCGCCGCTACATCACACCCATAAAGCAAAATCTCTCCACTGTCTGCCAGCGAGCGCCACCAACGCTGCAATTGCTTAGCATAAGTTTTTAAATTTGTCAAGTTTAGCTCGATCGCGCCTAGCAGTAAACTCGCGGGGCGGCCGTGGGAGATGATATGAATGCTTTTGATATTGCTGCGACTCGCTAGAGCCTCAGTAATTTGTGCTACTCCATCCCGCGCCGCATCGAGGGTAATAACTTCTGTCCCCGCTGCGATGCCGTTGTGGAGAGTTTGGCTGTCGGGAAGGGCAGAGTCGAGAAAGGCGATCGAACTAAAAACTGAACTGATAAAATTTGGCATAATACACCTTTGGTTAGATGACGGTAGGAAAATTAAGGCCTGTCTAGCTTAGCAAATTCAAAAATTAAATGTCATGAGTAAAATTAACAATCAAGACGAATACTAATTTCCCGTGAGCCTGCAACAGAAGCCTCTTGATAGGGGCGGGTTTAGCCAATAATTCCTTTAAAAAACCGACAATTCCAGTACACAACTCGCTTTTTTAGGGTTCGATCGCTAAAAGCTCTTCTGCTACCAATCCTTTCTGAATAGCAAGCACTGCTGCTTGAGTGCGATCGCGCACTTCTAACTTTTGCAAAATCGCGTGCACATGAACCCGCACAGTCCCCGGAGCAATGTACAATATTTGTGCAATTTCCTGATTGCTTTTCCCCCCCGCAACTAAAGCCAAGATTTCCTGTTCTCGCTTCGTCAGCGGATTTTCCAAAACTTCCCATTTTGACCCAACTTTCACAGGTTCAGGATTAGCAAAAACTGCCCGAATTTCCGCAGTTGCCGCCTTATCCCACCACGAAGCACCCGCTGCTATCGATCGAATTGCCAAAACCAAAGTTTCCGCCGCAATTCCCTTAAGGCAATAGCCCTGAGCTCCCGCTGCAATTAATCTTTCAATTAAGGATTTTTGAGAATGAGATGTTAAAATTAAAACCGGAATTGCTGGATGTCGATCTTTAATTTGGCGGCACGCTTCAATACCGCCAATTCCCGGCAAACCGACATCGAGAACTACCACATCTGGTAAGTATTCCTGAGTCAATTCTACTGCTGTTTCGCCATCTTCTGCCTCGGCAATTACTTGCAAGCAACTTTCTTGCTGCAACCTGGTTTGCAGCCCCAACCGAAACAGTTCGTCGTCTTCAACTAGGAGAATTCGTAATGGATAAGCTGGTTTCATTTCTGTGGGATAGCAGGGAGTCGGAATCCAAATAAAGCACCGTGTGGCAACTTATTTTCTGCCCAAATTATACCGCCGTGGGCGTCAATAATTTGGCGAGACAAGTATAACCCCAATCCCGATCCTTTGGCTTGCCGATCGCTGTGCCCTTGATAAAAACGCTCGAACAAGTGGGGCAGTTCATCGGCGGTAATTCCTAACCCGCTATCGATAACTTTCACCACCTGAAAACTCGAATAAGATTCCATGATTATTTCTACCTTGCCACCGCGAGGAGAATGG
Source organism: Microcoleus sp. B13-B6 (assembly GCF_036705405.1). Classification (NCBI taxonomy): domain Bacteria; kingdom Bacillati; phylum Cyanobacteriota; class Cyanophyceae; order Oscillatoriales; family Microcoleaceae; genus Microcoleus; species Microcoleus sp. B13-B6. The sequence goes on along the minus strand of NZ_JAUBUJ010000082.1, from coordinate 28,507 downwards.
TTGATGCCGTTTGTTAGCAAATTAACAAAAACGCGCTGGAGTTGCACCGCATCGCCATTTACCCACAAAGAACGACGGAAATCTGACTCTCCGTAACTCATACTAATGTAAACCCGGCGCGCCGCCGACAAATGGATGAGTGTTGCGATTACTTCTTCTGCCAAAGCTACTAAATTTACCGGCGCAAGTTGCAGTTTTAAACCTTCGGCATCATTGCGGTAAACATCCAGCAGCGTTTCTACTAATTGTAGTGACATTTTGTGTGATCGCGCCATTGTTTCGAGAACTTTTTGCTGACTGGCGGTGACATTCCCAAATTTTGCTGACTGAAAAGCTTTAATTGTTTCTATAGCCCCCAGCATCGGCGTTTTCAAGTCGTGACTCAAAGTAGAGACAAAATCTTCTCGGATGCTTGCTAGCTGCTGCTGCGACTGCAACTCAGCTTTAGCGATCGCGATCGTCTCTTGGTACTGCTGGTTGCGATCGCTCAAATATCCCGTCACCCCTAAAGCCATGACTGCGATCGATCTATTTGCTACAGTTGCTAGGGCGATCGTTTCTCCAGGAGGAAAAAACAAATTTAACAGCGTCAAAGCTGCCGATACCAGTGTAATTTGCAACTTACCCAACCGACTCAAGCGCGAATTTGCCAGTAAAATCGGCCCTGTGTACAAATACCCAAACAGATACTCCGACGGTGTAGTAAATTCCAGCACTACAACGATCGCCAATAAAATTGCGATCGACCACCTGCCCCGCAAATACTTCTCTTGAATTGCCTGGTTGTCTGTGATTTTCAATAAGCTGTTTAACATCCTTTATCCATCCATTTTATATTTTATATTTACACTTTACTCTCTGCCTTATCCCTGCGGTTTTTATTCGCCAAAATTTTGTCTACTATGACGCAAAAACAAGCGTTTAGATAACATCTATATCTGCAAGCATAGATAGTGCAAAATATTTAAACATTTGTCTATCAGTGAAAATATATAGCAGCTAAGCATATAAGCATAACGGGTAAACGGCAACTTATACCTGCGGGCTGATTATCAAAAATCCTAACGGCAAGTATATTGATTGTTAAAAGCAGATTGCACTTTTAAGAAAGTATTGGCTCAGTTATGCTTGAAGGATTAATTCAAATCGTATTAACGCTAATCATTGTAGTAGCGATCGCCCCTATTTTTGGTAATTACATGGCGCGGGTGTACATGGGAGAAGCAACCATTCTCGACCCCGCTATTAAACCCCTAGAACAAATTATCTATAAAGCCAGCAATATCCGGTATGTAGATTCGATGACAGGTTGGCAATATGCGCGATCTTTACTCTACAGCAATGCAGCAATGGGCATATTTGTTTTCCTAATTTTCATGCTTCAAGGAGTGCTGCCTTTAAATGCCACCGGCTTAAGTACCCCAACCTGGGATACTGCGCTGCACACAACTATTTCATTCCTCACAAATACCGACCAACAGCATTACTCCAGCGAGACAACATTCAGTTATCTATCCCAGTTAACTCTGGGTTTTTTAATGTTTACCTCAGCCGCCACGGGTTTAGCAGTAGGCATTGCCTTTATTCGGGGCTTAACAGGTCGTCCATTGGGCAACTTTTACATCGATTTAATTCAATCAATTACCAGGATTCTGCTACCGATTTCTTTAATAATTGCCTTACTTTTGCTAATGTCTGGAGTGCCGGAAACCCTAGCAGGGCCGGCAGTTGCCCGTACCTTAGAAGGCGGCACGCAAGTAATAGCTCGCGGGCCAGTAGCTCACTTTGAAAGCATCAAACAACTGGGAGAAAATGGCGGCGGATTTTTTGCCATGAACTCGGCTCACCCCTTTGAAAATCCCAATCCTTTTACCAACCTGCTGGAAACACTAGCAATGGTTTCTATACCAGCAGCTATGATTCACACTTACGGTCGATTTGCCAATAACAAAAAGCAGGGATGGCTGATTTTTTGGATGGTGTTTGCCATCTATGTAATTTTGATTGGCATTGCAGCATTTGGCGAGTACAGCGGCAACCCTCAAATTAATAATTTACTGGGCGCGCAGCAGCCAAATTTAGAAGGCAAAGAAGTTAGGTTTGGTTGGGCAGAGACTGCACTGTGGGCGGTGACTACGACAGGCACAATGTGCGGCGCTGTCAACGGGATGCACGATTCTTTAATGCCTCCCGCTGGTTTTGCTACTCTGTTTAATTTGTTTCTGCAAATCGTTTGGGGCGGACAGGGAACGGGAACGGCTTACTTGTTTATTTACTCAATTTTGAGCGTGTTTCTCACGGGATTGATGGTGGGGAGAACGCCGGAATTTTTGGGACGCAAAATTGAGAAACGGGAAATTGTTTTAGCCAGCGTTGTTTTATTAATCCACCCGATCGCAGTTTTAATCCCCGGTGCAATTACCCTCGCATTTACCGACAGTTTGAGCGGCATCAGCAACCCCGGATTTCACGGCATTTCCCAGGTAATGTACGAATACGCTTCAGCGGCAGCTAACAACGGTTCCGGCTTAGAAGGATTGACCGACTCTCAACCCGCCCCGACAGGACTTTGGTGGAATTTAAGCACCTGTTTTAGCCTCCTGTTAGGGCGCTACATTCCAATTATTGCCCTGCTGCTTTTAGCTGACAGCATGACAAACAAACAACTGGTTCCCGAAACAACAGGCACTCTCAGAACCGATTCAGTTTTGTTCACTAGCGTAACCGCAGGAGTAATCTTAATTCTAGGCGCACTGACATTTTTCCCAGTTTTGGCATTAGGGCCAATTGCCGAAGGATATGAAATTAGCAGCGGCAAGTTTGAACCAGCATCAATAGCTGTACCCACAACACCAACTCCTCCCCCTCAGTAGCGAAAATCCTCAACCTCACTCTTCTCTTTCTCTGTGTTCTCTGTGTTCTCTGCGGTTCATTAAAATCCCCAATCGACATGACCTCATCCCCTACTCCCGATTCCCCAAAAAAACCTCCCAGAGGCTCTCGCGAGTCTCGCAAGCACACGCCGAAAGCAAATACTAAAGGCCTTTATCAAAGAGCTTTTAAAGAAGCTTTTGTCAAGCTAAACCCGCGGGTGATGCTAAAAAATCCGGTGATGTTTGTGGTGTGGATAGGCACAATTGTGACTGCACTTTTAACGATCGACCCCACGCTGTTCGGCCCGGTTTTAGGCAAAAATCAGGTAGTTTTTAACGGCTTAGTGACGTTAATTTTGTTCTTCACTTTGGTATTTGCTAATTTTGCCGAAGCGGTGGCCGAAGGGCGCGGCAAAGCCCAAGCAGATGCGCTGCGATCGACCAAAGCAGACACGACAGCCCGCAAACTCCTACCAGACGGTTCAATTCAAGAAGTTAGTTCGACATCCCTGAGACGCGGCGACCAAATTAAAGTGATCGCGGGCGATGTCATTCCTTCCGACGGCGAAGTGATTGCAGGCGTCGCCTCGGTAGATGAATCTGCGATCACTGGCGAATCCGCGCCGGTGCTCAAGGAACCGGGTTCGGACATCGCCAGTTCCGTCACCGGCGGTACGCGCATCCTTTCCGACGAATTGACGCTGCGGGTGATGGCTGACCCAGGTAAGGGGTTTTTGGACAGGATGATCGCGCTGGTGGAGGGGGCCGAAAGGTCGAAAACGCCCAACGAGATCGCGCTGACGGTTCTGCTGGCGGTGCTGACTCTGGTGTTTTTGATAGTGGTATCGACGATTCCGCCGATCGCAAGTTATGTGAAAACTCCCGTGGGCGTGGTGACGCTGATTTCGCTGCTGGTGGCGCTGATCCCGACGACGATCGGCGGTTTGCTGAGCGCGATCGGCATTGCGGGCATGGATCGCGTCGCTCAGTTTAACGTGATAGCGACCTCTGGACGCGCCGTGGAGGCTTGCGGCGACGTGAATACGCTGATTTTGGACAAAACGGGGACGATCACGCTGGGGAACCGTTTAGCTGAGGAGTTCATTCCGGTAAACGGTCACTCGCTGGAGGAGGTTGCGAGTGTAGCCCTTGCTGCTAGCCTGTTTGACGATACTCCAGAGGGAAAGTCGATCGTCCGTTTGGCTCAGAATTTGGGCGCACAGGTAAATTTCGATCGCACCAACGCCACGGGGCTTGATTTTTCCGCAAAAACGCGGATGTCTGGCACGGATTTGCCCGATGGGACGGAGGTTCGCAAGGGTGCGGTGGATGCGGTGAAGGGTTTTGTGCGATCGCGCGGTGGCAATTTTGGGCCGGATCTCGATGCAGCTTACGAGCGAGTTTCGCGCTTGGGAGGCACGCCCTTAGCTGTTTGTCAAGGCAGCGACACCTATGGCATTATCTATTTGAAAGATGTCATCAAACCGGGAATTCGCGATCGGTTTGACCAACTGCGAAAAATGGGCATCCGCACAATAATGCTCACCGGAGATAACCGAATTACAGCATCAGTAATTGCCGATGAAGCAGGCGTTGACGACTTCATTGCCGAAGCAACTCCCGAGGACAAAATCGATGTAATTCGCCAGCAACAAGCAGAAGGCAAATTAGTAGCAATGACGGGAGACGGAACCAACGACGCACCCGCACTAGCCCAGGCAAACGTAGGACTCGCGATGAATTCTGGAACCCAAGCCGCGAAAGAAGCCGCTAACATGGTGGACTTAGATTCCGACCCCACCAAACTAATTGACTTAGTTACAATTGGCAAACAATTGCTGATTACTCGCGGCGCGCTGACTACGTTTTCGCTAGCGAACGACATTGCCAAATATTTTGCAATTATTCCGGCAATATTTGCCCCTGTTGGCGCTTTAAACGTCATGGGTTTAGCCAGCGGTCAATCGGCAGTTTTGTCGGCATTAATTTACAATGCTCTGATTATTCCCGCTTTGATTCCACTAGCATTAACAGGTGTCAAGTTTCGACCTTTGAGCGCCAATAAACTGTTGCAGCGGAACATTTTAATCTACGGATTGGGAGGAGCCGTCGCACCGTTTATTGCTATCAAAATTATTGATATTTTGATAGCCGCCGTTGGGCTAGCATAAGAGAAGTTCGGCAACGGATCGGTCGAGGAATGTAACGGATGATTCTCGTTCCCCGGCTCTGCCGAGGAACGCAGATCCAGAGGCTCTGCCTCGATTTTTTCCAAAAAATCATCCAATAGAAAGACAGATATTTATTCCCAAAATAAGGAGAATTCATGAAACGGAATGATTTGCTGAATGATATTTTTCCCAGAGATTTCCAACAAATTATTGAGTTAGCACAAATGCTTTGGCAGCGCCACCCAATCCCGGTACAGCTATTTCTAGTAATGTGTTTCAATGCTATAATTGCCCCCGCTGTATACGCGGCGGCGGGCGAAGATTTGACCCGAAAAGCTGTCTGGGGTTTAAGTCTCCTGGGTTTGGTGATTATCGCCCTTTCTATTTACTTGTTTGTAGTCATCTTTCAGCCGGAAAGATTTTAGTCAATAATTAACCCTTAGCAAATAACCGAGCGAGGTAATTTATGAGAGAAATAATTAGAGCCATTCGCCTTACCCTGGTTTTGTGGGGAATTACAGCCATTATTTACCCTTTAATCTTGCTAGCAATCGGTCAAATTGCTTTTAATTCCCAGGCAAACGGCAGCTTATTAATTACTAAGCAGGGAGTTGTAGTCGGTTCCTCGTTAATTGGTCAACCTTTCCGATCAGATAAATATTTTTGGGGTCGTCCCAGCACCACCAATTACAGCAGTTTTGCGACAGAAAATTACGATCCGACAAAGGGAGAAAATGTTAGTCAAAGAACAGGCGTTTCTGGTGCTAGCAACCTGGCCCCCAGTAACTCGGAGTTGCTGAAACGAGGTAATGAGAAAGAGGGTTTTCAGGGAGTGCAAGTTGAATTAGATCGCCTCAACAAAGCTGGTATCAAACCGACTGCTGATTTAGTCTACACCTCTGGTTCTAGCCTCGATCCGCACATTAGCCTAGAGGCAGCTAGGGCGCAAATTCAGCGGATAGCAACGGTGCGATCGCTCAATCTCAATCAAGTAGAAATGTTGGTAGCCAAAAATACAGATGGCAGATTTCTCGGCATTTTCGGCGAACCGGGAGTTAACGTCCTCAAACTGAATTTGGCTCTCGACCGTTTACAATAGTTGACAGTCAGTAGTCAGTTGTCCGTAGTCATTAGTCATTAGTCATTAGTCATTAGTCATTAGTTATGAGTTATTTGTTATTTGTTATTAGTTATTTGTAGCAACAGACAACAGACAACAGACAACAGACAACAGACAACTGACAACTGCCAACTGACAACTGCCAACTGACAACTGCCAACTGACAACTGACAACCCACTACTCAGCTATGATTCACTCTAGCGAACTTACCAACAATCCAGACGCGGTTTACGCCCAGCCGAACCGCACTTACGATCGCACCCCCCGCCGGGGAAAGCACAAAATATTTATCGGCATGGCCCCCGGTGTCGGCAAAACTTTCCGAATGCTGGAAGAAGGACACACGCTCAAATCTGAAGGCATTGATGTGGTAATTGGACTGTTAGAAACTCACGGGCGGAAAGAGACAGCAGCTAAAGCCGAGGGACTAGAAATAGTTCCCAAAAAACAAATGCGGCGCGGCGAAAAAATACTCAACGAAATGGATACGGATGCTGTCATAGAACGCCGTCCTCAATTAGCATTAATAGACGAACTGGCTCATACCAACATTCCGGGTTCTCTGCGAGAAAAACGATATCAAGATGTCGAAGAAATTCTCAAGGCTGGGATTGATGTTTTTTCCACGCTCAACATTCAACACATAGAAAGCCTCAACGATTTAGTAGCTCGAATTACCGGAGTTGTAGTGCGAGAGCGAGTACCCGATCGCGTCCTCGAAGATGCTGACGAAATAGTCGTTGTCGATGTAACGCCGGAAACTTTAGAAGAAAGGTTGCTAGAAGGAAAAATTTATGCTCCCGAAAAAATTGAACAATCTTTAGAAAACTTTTTCCAGCGCCGTCATTTAATTGCTTTGCGAGAACTTGCCCTGCGAGAAGTAGCAGACAATGTTGAAGACGAGGCAGCAACTTTAAAAGGTCAATCTTGCAACATTCACGAACGAGTATTAGTGTGCATCTCGACTTATCCGAATTCCTTGCAACTGCTGCGGCGGGGCGCGAGGATTGCTAGCTACATGAATGCCCAATTTTATGCTGTGTTTGTCAACGATCCCGACCGATTTTTAACAAAAGCAGAAAGCTTGCACGTTGAAACTTGTGAGAAACTTTGTCAAGAATTTAACGGGCAATTTTTGCGGGTAAACGGCAATAATATAGCCAAAGCGATTTCGGAGGTAGCGAAACAGTATCGCATTACTCAAATTGTGATCGGCGAAAGCCAGCAATCCCGCTGGCATTTGCTGCTGCGGGGTTCTTTAACTCAACAGTTAGTGCGATCGCTCAAACACGTAGATTTGCATATCATTGCTACCGAAAAAAGTGGTCTTTCTAATTGATTATTAGTCCTCAGTCATTAGTCATTAGTCATTAGTTATTAGTTATTAGTCAGATGAATGCAATAAACAATTCCGAGCGATTGTAAGTCACGGAGTTTACTGGTTCCAAAGACAAAGCCCGCAGCCGCAGGCTAGAAGCATAAACAATTTGGTATAACAAATGCAACTTTCGGAGGATATGTGAATCTAGCGGGTGGTGGATGCCGCAGAAGCTTTTATCTGTCAGAATCGCACTTGGTAAACCTGATTAAAAGTGTGCTCTCTATGGTGGATAGTTACATTCTCAAATTGCTAGTTATTGGCATCCTCCTGCTGAGCGTCACCTTGGGTTCGGGATGGATCTCGCGAATGCCGGTGTCTTATGCCTTAATTTATCTAGTTGTCGGTATCGGATTGGGGCCCTACGGCGTCAAGCTGATTGAGTTGCGTCCCGAAGCTCAATTTTTAGAAAGACTCACAGAATTTGTAGTTATTGTTTCTCTGTTCAGTTGCGGCTTAAAAATGAATCGCCCGCTGCAACTTTGGGCTTGGAATTCCACAGTGCGGCTGATCGGTTTTTTAATGCCAATTTCGATTTTTGCTGTGGCTGCGATCGGTCATTGGTTTGTGAAATTAGATTGGGGCGCGGCGATTTTACTCGGAGCAATTCTCGCTCCCACCGATCCAGTTTTGGCCTCAGAAGTTCAGTTAGCTCATATAAAAGATCGCGATGAATTGCGCTTTGGTTTAACATCGGAAGGCGGTTTAAACGATGCTTTAGCTTTTCCCTTTGTTTATTTCGGCATTTATTCGCTAAAAGATAACAACTGGTCGAAGTGGTTTTCGCAGTGGGTAGCAGTTGACTTGATTTGGGCGATCGCCGCAGGTATCGTTATGGGAATTTTAGTAGCTAAAGCCGTCACCTGGATCGATCGCCGGCTCCAACACTATCGACCGGCCGATCAATTAATGGAAGATTTCATTGCTCTGTGCACAATTCTGCTCACCTATTCCCTCACAGAAGTAGTCAACGGCTACGGATTTCTCGCAGTTTTTGTAGCAGGAATTGTCGTGCAGCGGAGTTACCACAATCTAGAAAAGCCACTTTCCCAACTGCACTTTACCGAGCGCATAGAAAAGTTAATGGAAGTAGCAACTATTTTACTATTAGGTTCGCTTTTGCGCCTAGAGCCTATGTTGGCCTATGGAGGATACTCCCTCTTAGTAGCTGGATTGTTGATTTTTTTAATCCGGCCTGTGGGAGCTTGGATTAGTACGATCGGCAGTCCTTTGCATCCCGCCAACCGCTGGCTTTATGGCTGGTTCGGCATTCGTGGTGTCGGTTCTATCTATTATCTTACCTATGCTTTTGGTAAGGGTTTGGAAGGCGAAACAGGGGAAAGAATTGCCTGGATTACCTTTTCAACAATCATAATTTCTGTGGTTTTGCACGGTATTACTTCCACCCCGCTAATGAACTGGTACGAGCGCCGAATCAAACCTAAAGTACCGGATTTAATTTAATTAATTCACGCAAGTCATACAGATTGTATGCGATATTTGTAGGGACACGGCACTGCCGTGTCCTTACCTAATCTAGGAATTTCACGAAATACTCTAAACAGGTTTCACCCCAACTAATAAAGCGAGTTCCCGCCACTTCCAATAGCAGTCTACATCGTCAAAACCAATTTCTCTAAACCAGCGCAGTTGCGTTTCGACATCCAGCAATTTATTAGACGGATCATCGGGCGAATCGCTAATACCAATTGCCTCTCGAAATTTCTCGTGCAAAGCGGGAGTTGGTGACGCTACGTGCTCCAAATTGCAAAAAATGCCTCCCGGTTCCAAAAGCGCGAAAATCTCAGTGTAAAGCGAACGTTTGCGATCGTCTGCTACATGATGAATCGCAAAACTAGAAACAACCGCATCAAACTTGCCCGAATCCGGTAAGGATTCATCAAAATTGTGCTCGATTACCGTGACATTCTGGTCATCAGCAAAGCGAATTCTGGCTTTTTCCAGCATTGTCGGCGAAAAATCGATCGCCACACATTCAACATTTGGTCGATCGCACTTAAGCAGACCCAGCAACCGCCCGTCTCCCGTACCCACATCCAGAATTCGCTTAACATTTTTCGGCACTTCCTCCAACAAAACCGCTTCACCTTCAGTGCGGTGAGGAATTCCATCAGCTTTAGCAAGATACCACAAAGCGTGTTCCGCCGAAGTCCAAAGATTCACTTGACTCATAATTTTTTAATCCTCATAAACCTCGCCATTTTTGCGAGTAAAAATCCAACCATTATCGCTAGCTTTGGCAATTAGATCGTCATCGGGATATTCGGCACTATCTCCCGGAGTGCGATCGCCAATTTCCAGATAAACAACATCTGAATTCGTGCGGTTGACTAAATGGTGTCCGTCTGCATCACCCGCCGGAAAACCCGCCGCCATACCCGGTTTCAGCACTTGCTCTCCCGAATTTGTAATCACAGTAACTTCCCCTTCCAGAACATAGATTAACTCATCTTGACGGGTATGCCAGTGCCTGAGAGCAGAAGAACTTCCCGGTGCCAGCCTCACCAAATTTACCCCAAAATTCTGCAATCCGGCAGCATCGCCCAAGCGTTTTTTAACTCTCCCCAAAACAGCAGATTGAAATTGCTGAGGGTACTTGGAACCCGTTATTTCCGGCACATTTTTAGGATCGATAATCATATATTTTAACCCTGGACTCTATACTTACAAACTACTCAAATCCGATATTACTTTCTCGGAGATTCCAATAGCTATTAATGCAATACCGGATAATCCTGGTACTGCATCATCATAATCTACTTTTCGGCGATAGCTTCGCAAATACCTCAAATTTTCTGCTATTTTCTTGCGAGTGCGATCGGGACTGACAGCGAATTGTTCCTGAACGTATCTGTGAGCTTCTCCTGTCTTTGGAATAGAAAGTCCTTCGGTATCCCGTAAATAGTTTCGGGCTTGAATGAAAGCTGCATAGTAGGCTCTACTGATAGCAGCACGCACTTTAGCTTCTTCATTTGCGGGGGTAGTTGCTTTACCTACAAGTTCTCTAGCTAAATTAAGATATTCTAACCATTCAAAAGTCATCTGGATATTCTAAGATAGGACAGAGTGGCTGTCGTATTTTATCTGATAAATTTAACCACCACTCATCTTGAAACTGATTAAGTTTGTCAACAGCTTCCTCTGGGGTTACGTTCATGCAAATGGCTAATTCTAACATAGAATCCTCGACAGCTTCTGGGTCAGTCACGCATTCAATAAATAACTTAGCATCCGGGAAGTAATGGCAAATTTTGTCTGCTGCTTCCAGCAATACGGGAATCAAAAATTGATATTTTTCCAGAAACAGCAATATTTCTGTTTCTCCCCGGAAGCTGTACAATTTTTCCAAAGATTTAATATCAGCCAAAGAAACAGGATTTAGCTCGGTTAAGCTATCGTGCAGCAGCATAGAGGCTAGGCTTTCCGCATCAACTCGACGGCGTTTTGCTTCTGCCAAAAGCCTTTCGCTGTCTTCAGGAGACAGTTGGATTGTCAGGATTTGAGAATTGCTCGCGGTTTTCATGGAGATTGTATGACCTAACGATTTTTTTCCTGTTTCCATTGTCCCTTATTCTAAAGGTTTCAAAGTAGTAGGATTTTCCCGAGTCGGTTTAATAAAACGGCTGTTCGCCCGCACAAAACAATTACCCTTATCCGTGGAAATCGGCAGCCAAGGTTTGCCCTGAGAGTCAGCAATCATAATTTGATTTGCATTATTTCCCGTCACCGCTTCCAAGCGCTGTCCCCGCCGAAAAACAGTCACCACAGGCCACTGCGAAACATTGTGTTTATTTCTTTCAAACAACTCAGCAGGCGCATCCAAACCGTCTACAGAAATTGAGCGAAATCTCTGAGCCATCCGGCAATTCAACCCTTTAGAATCAGAGTCAACAACCAACCAATTTACCTGCCTGTTGCCCCGCTGTCTCGCAGGCGGCACCGGATAATCACCTTGCCTGTTAGCAACAGGTATTGCTGAGGCTAAATTAGCCCCCATTCCTAACATCCCAGCAACTGCGAGAAAGACAATTCTAATTTCTGCTTTCATTGCTACCCAAAATCCTTTAATTCGAGCTCATCATAATTTTATAGTAGCTGCCACCTCCCCTTCACTTTCGCATCCCACCTCCGGCAGTTCCCGCAAACCATTAAGAATGTGTTATAAATATTGAGATTCATTAAGAAATATTGCTCAAATGCTCGTTTCCCCCTCCGGCGTCAGCAAACTCAAAGAATCTTTAAAAGAAAAAGTATTCTTTGGGAATGAGCCAACCCCCGAACTCATAGCCATCTTACTGATTTACTTCGTCCAAGGCATTCTCGGACTAGCCCGCTTAGCCGTCAGCTTCTTTCTCAAAGACGAACTCGGCATGAGTCCGGCAGAAGTCTCGGCAATGCTGGGCGTCGTCGCCCTGCCTTGGATTATCAAACCCGTGTTCGGCTTCATGTCGGACGGTTTGCCAATATTCGGCTACCGCAGACGCCCTTACATCGTCCTCTCCGGGCTGCTGGGAACTGCAGCATGGGTGAGCCTCGCAACAATTGTACACACACCGCTTGCCACTACAGGGGCGATCGCCCTGAGTTCCCTCTCCCTCGCCGTCAGCGACGTAATCGCCGACTCCCTGGTAGTCGAAAGGGCCAGAAAAGAATCCGTTACCGACGCAGGTTCCCTGCAATCCTTGTCTTGGGGCGCTGCAGCCCTCGGCGGACTAATTACGGCCTACCTCAGCGGTTCCCTGCTGCAACACTTCAGCACTCATACTATCTTTTTAATCACCGCATCTTTCCCGCTAATTGTATCAGCAACAGCTTGGTTAATTGCCGAAGAAAAAACCAACAAAAGAACCGACTTTGAAACAGTCAAAGACCAATTAAAACAACTGCGGCAAGCTGTTACCCAAAAAACAATTTGGCTGCCCACCGCCTTTCTCTTCCTCTGGCAAGCCACCCCAAGCTCAGACTCCGCCTTCTTCTTTTTCACCACCAACGAATTAGGCTTTCAACCAGAATTTCTCGGCCGAGTGCGCCTCGTTACCAGCATTGCCGCCCTCGCCGGCGTCTGGCTGTTTCAGCGGTTCCTCAAAACAGTTCCATTTCGAGTAATTTTTGGCTGGTCAACCGTCATTGCGACTGCTTTGGGCATGACTACTTTATTATTAGTAACTCATGCCAACCGAGCTTTAGGAATTGACGATCAATGGTTCAGCATCGGAGACAGCCTGATCCTGACAGTAATCGGACAAATTGCTTATATGCCGGTGCTGGTACTTTCCGCGCGATTGTGTCCCCCCGGCGTCGAAGCAACTTTATTTGCGCTGCTGATGTCAATCACAAATTTAGCAGGACTTTTGTCCCACGAAGGCGGTGCACTTTTGACCCACTTGCTAGGAATTACCGATCGCAATTTTGATAACCTCTGGCTGCTAGTCATCATCACAAACCTGTCCACACTTCTGCCCCTACCGTTCTTAAATTGGCTGCCCGCCGAAAGCACAGAAAGCGGCGATCCAAACTCTCAAAAGTCTCTTCCCGTATTAGAACCAGAACCGGGCAGTTCCAAACCAGGCGGACAACATTTCATGCCCGAATACTTTCCCGACTTAGTACCCACAGTAAGGTCACAAAGGCGCACAGCAGATAGCAAATAAAGGAAGGCACACACGGATTTTGACACGGATACACGGATGAATTTAACTGTGTTTCCCAATTCTCCTAATTTCCTTCTCTCTGCGCCCTCTGTGTTCTCTGCGGTTAAAAAATTCGCTCCCGTAACACCAATGCAAAACTTACAAATTTCCGCACCTCAAACAGCCGCCCAAAACGTATCATACGATCGCACAGACTGGCAGCGCGGCTACGAATCCCAACCCAACGAATCCGATTACTGGATTGACAACATAGAAGGCGAAATTCCCGCCGGCTTGCAAGGCACATTCTTTCGCAACGGGCCCGGATTATTGGAAGTCAACGGCCAGCGCATCCACCACCCCTTTGACGGCGACGGCATGATTTGTGCGATCGCAATATCCGAAGGCCGCGCCCATTTCCGCAACCGATTCGTCCGCACAGAAGGCTATATCGCCGAACAAAAAGCCGGAAAAATCCTCCACCGAGGCGTTTTCGGCACACAGAAACCGGGGGGCCCGCTTGCCAACATCTTTGATGTCAAAATCAAAAACATTGCCAACACCAACATCATTTATTGGGGCGACAAACTGCTAGCACTTTGGGAAGCAGCAGAACCATACAGACTCGACCCACGCACCCTAGAAACACTCGGCTTAGATACCCTAGACGGCGTTTTACAACCCGGTGAAGCCTTCGCCGCCCACCCCAGAATTGAAAAAGGGAAAAATGGCAAAGGAGACAGATTAGTAAACTTTTCTGTCAAGCCCGGTTTGTCGAGTACCATCACTATTTACGAATTCGACGAAAGCGGCAAACTTTTGCAGCGTCACGCCCATGCAATACCGGGTTTTGCCTTCCTGCACGACATGGTAATTACCCCGAATTACTGCATATTCTTCCAAAATCCCGTCTCATTTAATCCTCTACCATTCGTGTTAGGATTTCGGAGTGCATCCCAGTGCATTAAATTTTCGCCAAACAAGCCAACGCAAGCAATTTTAATTCCCCGCAACGGCACTGACGAGGTGAAGATATTAGAAACCGAACCTTGTTTTGTCTTCCACCACTGCAACGCATGGGAAGAAGGAGACGAAGTTTTTGTAGATTCAGTTTGTTACGAATCATTTCCCACTGTAGAAGCAGACGGCGATTTTCGGGAGATTGATTTTGACAGCGTTCCAGCGGGCGAATTGTGGCGGTTTAAGTTGAATTTGCAAGACAAAACCGTACAGCATCAAGTTGTTGAAACTCGGTGCTGCGAGTTTCCCACTTTGCATCCCAATAATGTCGGACAACCTTACCGATATCTGTATATCGGTGCTGCTGATGCTCCCACTGGAAATGCTCCTTTGCAAGCTATCCTCAAAATGGATTTCGTGACTGGTGAAAGGCAAATTTGGAGTGCGGCGCCGCGCGGTTTTGCGGGGGAACCGGTGTTTGTTCCCCGTGGTTCAGGCGTCTCGCCTGAAGGTGCAACGGCTGAGGATGACGGCTGGCTGCTGCTTTTAATGTATGATGCAGCTAATCATCGATCGACCTTAGTGATTTTAGATGCTCGCGACATCACCAAAGGCCCTGTAGCGCGCTTGCATTTAAAACAGCACATTCCCTACGGTTTGCACGGCAGTTTTACACCAAATGTACTGCTTCCTATCGGTTCGTAGTTGCGCGTTGATTCGCCTGGTTCTTGCGCCGCTCGCCACAGCCCGCCGGGGGTTGAAAACCCCCGGCTCACAGCGAAAGTCCTCTCAAAGAGGACTAAAACCAACATTTATTATCGATCGGGTTTCTTCAGTCGGTTTTAACCGACTGTCTTCTATGAGCCAGGGGTTTAAACCCCTGGCGGACTGCGGAGACTGCGAGAAATACTAACAACAATTTAACACATAAAAATACCTAGTAAATGCAAACTGTCAACAAATTTCCTATCCAAAAACTACTTATTTTAATTTGCAGTATCGTCGTAATCTTGGCAATTATCTTATCTATTTACTCTCACAATGCTAACGCCCAAGAGCCTTATAATTTATCTCCCGAAAGCGCTGTAGCGTCCAAAGGCTTGGTTGAGGTTAAAATGACATTAATTGCCGTTGATCCCATTAAAAACGAATTAGAAGCCCGCTTGCAGTTTGAACTCAAAGGTATTTATAAAAAAGGGCCAACTTACCCGGCTCAAGACTTGTTAATGACAGTTAACGGCGCCAATGTACCGGATTCGGAAATTACCTTTAAAGAAGGCAAACCGATGATTGTCCCTGCATTGAAGTTTAACTTAGTCAAAGGAAAAATTAATAATTATCCGTTTGACAAGCACATTGCTAAAGTAGCTATTTCGATTGACCCGTTGCCTTCGATTGGGAAAAAGTTTGCTCCCTTTGAACTGAATCCCGTGCCGCTGCAATTTAATTTTCATGCCGACGTTCCCGGTTTCGACATCAGTTATAAGCCGATGGAAGAGAATTCATCTATCTTTATTTATATCGATGTTTCTGCAACTCGATCGCTGCCGGTGAAATTCTTTGCGTTAGTGATTATTGTCATCATGTGGGTGCTGTCAATTATGGCGCTTTTGCTAGCATTAAAAGTTATGAAATCTGGCAAGTTGCCGGAAGTGGGAATGCTGAGTTGGACTGCTGTGATGCTGTTTGCTTTTCCCGCTATTCGCAACGCTCAACCTGGGGTGCCACCAGTGGGAACTGCCAGCGATTTCCTTTCGTTTTTTTGGACGGAAATTATAGTTGTGGTGGCGTTGGTGATTATTGGTAGCTGTTGGTTGAAGCGGTATCATCCGCCGATTGAATGATTTTATATTTGAAGAATTTACCCCCTAGACTAATCAGGGGGCTGGTAGCTGGGATACTTTCAAGTAACAGCCAACAGTCAACACGTAACTAAATTCAAAGATTCAATTTGTGACTTCCAAATTCTCAATATCCTTTGCGGGTACGCCCAAACCGCGCAAGATAGTAAAAGCAATAATTCGATATCCCGATGGATTGGGGTGAACTCCATCGGCAGCTAACAAATTCAGAGTTTTGCCCGCGTGCTTTTGATACGTGCCGATAACTTCCCGACAAGGCCCATTCAAATCGATAAACAAGCACTGATTCTGCAAGGCAATTTCTCGCATCGCGGCAATATACTCTTGCAACCTGCGATTTTCTGGGCCGTCGAGATTTTCCCCTATCGGAGTAGGAGAAAGCAGTATAACTCGAATTCCTGCGGCTTTTGCCGCCAGCACCATTTGAGTTATTTTCTCCCGATATTCTGCCAGTGGCACTCCCGTGGGCAACTTGCCTTGCGGATAAAACTGACGGTTTTGGAAGTCAAAGAAAGCGTGCCAAACGTCGTTGACTCCGACATTAATCATTACTAAATCTGGTTTTTGGTCGATCGCATCTTTCTGGAAGCGCGCTTGCATATCAGTCGCCTTGTTACCGGAGATTCCGGCGTTGACGATTTCGATTTGGCGATCGGGATAAAGAGCACTCAGATAGCGTTCCAGCAGCCAAACGTAACCTCCGGGGTATTTCCCTGCCTCGGTGATGCTGTCGCCCACTGTCACAATTTTGCGCTTGCCGGCGAGCACGTTCTGGATTTCTGGTGGGGGCGTTGCTTGGGATACGGGTTCTTTAAACATGGGGATTAAGGAGTGAGGGATGTTGAAGGCGATAATAGCAGTAATTACTGTGATGGCAAGTCTAATTAAAACTTGCCTCAGCCGGGGTTTGGGACGGGGCGATTCCCTTCGGGATAGCTTCGCTTCACGCGCATTGGGAGACATTACGCAGATTCCTACTAAAACTCTAACTATTTATGTCTGCAATAATATTATCCATTTCAGGGGTTTTTGTCACTTATTTCAATAACTCAGTCCTGGACTAACAAAAACCTGGTTTGGACACCCAATCCGAAGTTATAAGCCTTAAGGCAGAAACCTGGTTGTTGACCGCGCCTGCGTAATTTGTATATGTGAAATTACTGAGGTTTTTGTCACCCTCATCTGTCGGTGTAATTGCCATCACAAAAAAAATCGCCAAATGTCACAGGATTTCTGCTAGTTACAGCACAACTTTAGAAGGTAATCCCAGTTTATAATAATATTGATTAGTTCAGGAAACAAGTTTTCATGCGAGGTTAAAGCAATGGTAGCCAATTCAAATTTTTTATATCCTCAAACTCGCTATTACGGTGAAGTAAAGCCAGAGAATTTAGTATTTAATGCGAATTTACAAGAGTTTTCTCAGCGAGTGGGTTACATCAGTTCCTTGACATCTAACGGTAAAATCTCTGTAGAACAGGCATTTACTCAGATACAAGCACTCTGGGAAGAGGTGGAAAACTCGAAAAAGCAGTTGGGAATCGGCGAAAATCCATTTTCCGCTTGAATAATTAGCGGTGGGCTTGGAACTTGAGTTACGCGCCATTGATGCCGATCGATTAATCGAGAGCTTAATATGAAAAAGTAGCTAGTAGCGATCGACCTTTTTGCCTATGAGTTCCGATTTAGTACCCCTCCTTCCCAAAGTATCCGTCGGCCGCCGCGCAGCAGCCTTCTGCATCGACGGAATCGCAGTTTGGCTGCCCAGTTTGCTTCTGGGCAATAATGCGATCGCCCAAACCATATTTTTTGTTTTGCTGTGGCTGATCCTGCGCGTAGCCATCGTCAGGAAAAACCAAGGTCAAAGTATTGGGCGCTGGGCTTTGGACATGAAAGTTGCCGATACCAGATTCCTACGGACTCCCGGAGTGCAAGAACTGTGCAAGCGCGAAGCATTGCTGGGCTTTTGCGCCGCCTTAGCCTTCGCAGGTATAGCTGGGCTCACCTCTACCAACGCCGCCGTCTTGCTGCTGATGCTGCCCCTGGCGATCGACTGTAGCGTTGCCCTCAACTCCGGCGAAAGGTTTCCCCAAGCTTTCCACGATCGCATCGGGGGGACGATGGTCGTCGGAACCCGCCGCGGCTACTCCCTCGACAT
Organism: Microcoleus sp. B13-B6; assembly: GCF_036705405.1. Taxonomy (NCBI): domain Bacteria; kingdom Bacillati; phylum Cyanobacteriota; class Cyanophyceae; order Oscillatoriales; family Microcoleaceae; genus Microcoleus; species Microcoleus sp. B13-B6. The sequence continues at coordinate 10,333 of NZ_JAUBUJ010000082.1, read as the reverse complement.
CAAAGTTAGAAGATTGCTTGACCAAGTGCAGAGCAATGTGAGAAGATAATAAATTGTGTTTAAATTAGTCGAAATTTATTTAGAATTATGGCTAAAGGCGTCCGCATCATAATTACTCTAGAGTGTACTGAGTGCCGTACTAACGTAAGCAAACGCTCAAAAGGCGTGTCTCGGTACACCACCACCAAGAACCGTCGCAACACGACGGCGCGGCTGGAACTCAAAAAGTTCTGCCCCCATTGCAACAGCCACACTGCCCACAAAGAGATCAAGTAGATCATTTGTCAGTTGTCAGTTGTCAGTTGTCAGTTGTTATTGGTCAACAGACAACAGTCAACAGTCAACAGTCAACAGTCAACAGTCAACAGTCAACAAAAAACAAACCATGACTTACTTTCGCCGGCGCGTTTCGCCCATCAAACCAGGAGACCCGATCGACTACAAAGATGTAGATTTGCTCAAAAAATACGTCACAGAACGCGGTAAAATTTTGCCCCGCCGGATTACCGGTTTGACGGCAAAACAGCAGCGAGACCTGACCAGAAGCATCAAAAGAGCAAGAATTGTAGCTTTGATGCCCTTCGTAAACCAAGAAGGTTAACAGGATTTGGGATTTTGGGTTTTAGATTTTGGACTGGGAATAAGGCTTGCGCGAAAACAACGTCTTTCTGTCATTAAGAGTGCAGCAAGAATGCAGCGAAATAATCGCGAAATAGGGTTAAGAGTCGCCGCAGCGCAAGTCTTAATCACAAGTCAAAAGTTAAAAAAAAAGCAAGAAGAAAGAACAACTTTTTAGATTTTAACTTTCACAATTGACCAGAAAAATTGCCAATATCCAAAATCTAAAATCGCAAGCTCGAAACTCGATAAGTGGCTACTGTAAAAATCCAAAATCTCAAATATAAAGCTGGCAAGTGGAGAAGGGAACGTTAGTAGAATTTAGAGTGCACGGCGACCGCCGTCTGGCAGTTGCCGATCGCCCCGACGGCAAGAAAAACTGGGTGGTGGTAGACGAAAACGGTCAACCGCACAGCATACCGCCCAAACAAATCAGCTACGAAGTAGTCGGAGAAACTTACAAACCCTCCGATATTCCCAAATTTCTCAAAGAAGTAGAAGCATACTCAGATCCGTCGAGTTTGGAAGTCGCTTGGGAACTTTTAGTCGGTGACGGAGAAACAGCAGATCCCGAATCCCTGGCAAAGCTGTTATTTTCTGAGAGTAGTGCGGCCCAGTGTTACGCGGCTTACTGTTTGTTATCAACAGACAAACTGTATTTCAAACAAAAGGGCGATCGCTACGAACCGCGATCGGCAGCCCAAGTAGCCGAAATCAAACACCAGCAAGAAGTAGAACAGCAGCGACACCAAGAATCCCAAGGATTTTGGGATCGAGTCAAACAGCGGCTGGCAGGGGAAAATGTAGATTGGGAAAATAGCGATCGAACTCGCCTCGACGCCCTAGAACGCTTTGCCCTCCTCGGAGAAGAAGCAACGCACCGCACCCCAGCCTTAGAAACTTTAGCCAGCTTACAACGATCCGAAAACCCCGAAGCAGCCTTTGGCCTCCTAGTCGATCTCGGCCTCTGGAGTACCCACGAAAACCTGTTTTTGCGGCGCAGCCAAATTCCCCTACAATTCTCCGCAAAGGTATTAGAAGTGGCCCAACGCTGCCTAGAAAATCCCCCAACCGACTCGGACACAAATCGTCTCGATTTAACTCACCTCAAGGTTTACACGATCGACGACGAAAGCACCACCGAAATCGACGACGGCCTCAGCTTAGAATTCCTCGAAAACGGCCAGCAGCGGATCTGGATACACATCGCCGATCCCACCCGCTTGCTTTCCCCCGGAGACGAACTCGACCTCGAAGCCAGAAAGCGCACCACTACGGTTTACTTGCCCACGGGAATGATTCCCATGTTTCCCTCAGCTTTGGCAACCGGGCCGATGAGTTTAATTCAAGGCAAAGAGTGCAGCGCCCTCAGCTTCAGCGTCACCTTAGACGAAATCGGCGCGGCTCAAGATTACAGCATCCACATCAGCACCATAAAACCCACCTACCGCTTGACATACGATGACGTAGACGAAATGCTGGAGTTGGGAATCGAAGCAGAACCAGAAATAGCAGCGATCGCCTCTGCAGCAAAACTGCGTCAAAAATGGCGGGAAGCCCAAGGCGCAATCAGCATATTCATGCCCGAATCCGTCATCAAAGTCAACGGCGACGACATCAAAATCCACGTCATCGACGACTCCACCGCCCGGATGCTAGTAGCCGAAATGATGATTTTAGCCGGCGAACTAGCAGCCCGCTACGGTCAAACTCACAGCCTGCCCATACCCTACCGCTATCAGCCACAGCCCGAACTCCCTCCCGATGAAGAACTGCTGGCCGTACCTGCAGGCCCCGCCCGCGCTTGCGCCGTGCGTCGGTGTATGCCCCGCAGCGAAATGGGCCTCACCCCCGGACGCCACGCCGGCTTGGGTTTGGAATTATACACTCAAGTTACTTCCCCGATCCGCCGCTATACCGACTTGCTGGCTCACTTCCAAATCAAAGCCCACCTGCGGGACGAAGCCCTACCTTTTACGGCCCAAGAAATACAGGACATTGTGATGTGTCTCGGCACCGCAGTTAAAGAAGCATCCACTGTCGAACGCCAAACCAACCGCTATTGGGGATTGGAATATTTGCGGCGCAACCCCGATGAAGTTTGGGAAGCCTTAATGCTTCGCTGGCTGAGGGAAGACAGCAATTTGGGATTGATTTTATTGGAAGATTTGGGTTTAGAATTGGCAATGCGATTTGGTCGATCGGTGGCAATCGGCGATCGGCTAGAAGTCAAAGTCACCCACTGCGATCCGCGATCGGATGTCATTAACTTCCAAGAAATGATTTTTGAAGCCGCCCAATAGGATTTTAGATTTTAGATTTTAGATTTTGGATTGCAAAAATCTGTGTTGAAGACTAAAACTGAGGATAAATCTCGTTTTTAGTCGAGTTTCCCATCTCCTCGCATCCCCTTTGTCAAGGGCAGGGGGGTAAAAAAGATGATGGGTTCATATCTAGTCCTGTAAAATAATCGTAATTCTTGTGTGGGCGGGTTTACCCCCAAGTTGTAATATAAGCCAGAAATCCCGTAAACTCGCCCCGATTAAAATATTGTGGTCGATCGACTCGACATGATATCCGATCCCAGACAGGTAATACTTTTGACGTTAAATTGACACGACACGCTTTGCTATCTCCTCTCTTCCTCCGTGTCCTCTGCGTCCTCTGCGGTTAATAAAAAAACTTCAGCATCATAAAAATTGGAAAATTTTACCGCAGCCTAGTAATCTAAAATCTAAAATCTAAAATTTAAAATAGCAAAATGCCCAATTCAATTAGCCAAGTTCAGCCGCCGCTGGAATTCATACCCCCAGACTACAACCCGCTAGTGATGCAAGGTTGTAAGCAAATACTCCCCTGGTGGCTGCGATTTCGGACGAGTATCAGCCACGTTCAAGCCGAAAACGTCGAAACCCTCGCCGAACTATTCCACCAATTTCAAAATCAGAAAGTTCGCTTCTTGCTAGCCTTCCGCCACCCCAACTCAGACGATCCCTACTGTTTGGGACAACTAATTTGGAAACTCGTTCCCCAGGCGGCCCGCGCCAAAGGTATTCCCCTGCAATTCCCGGTACATTCCCACTTTATCTACGATCGCGGCATTCCCCTGTGGGCCGGTGCGGGAGTCGGCTGGTTGTATTCCCAACTCGGTGGCACTCCCATTGTTCGCGGTAAAATCGATCGCGCCGGATTGCGATCGGCCCGCAATTTATTTGCCAACAGCCAATTCCCGATCGCCGCCGCTCCAGAAGGCGCTACGAACGGTCACAATGAAATAGTTAGCCCCCTCGAACCGGGAATTGCTCAAATGGGTTTCTGGTGCGTTGAAGATTTGCTAAAAGCCGGACGCACTGAAAAAGTTTTAATTGTGCCGATCGGCATTCAATACCGCTATGTCAATCCACCTTGGCAACCCCTAGAAAAACTTTTAACTCAATTAGAAATTGATTGCGGACTGCCACCATTAGAACGCACGGAGAGCGCTAATTTAGAGACTGCCAATCCCGATTCAGAAAACCAAAATCACCAATTCCAATATCTGCGCCTGATCCGACTTGGCGGTCATTTGCTAGCAGTGATGGAAGAGTTTTACAGCCGTTTTTATCATAAAAACTTACCCCAAAAAATCGCTATTTTACAATCATCAATTTCCGAAAAAACGACCACTGATTTTGACAATGAAGTAATGATAGCTCGACTGAAAGCACTGTTAGACGTGGGTTTGCAGGTAGCAGAAGAATATTTTAACTTAAAGCCCAAAGGCAGTTTAATAGACCGCTGCCGCCGTCTGGAACAAGCAGGCTGGGACTATATTTATCGAGAAGATATCAAGGATATTGCAGCACTTTCTCCCTTAGAAAGAGGATTAGCCGATCGCCTCGCTGAAGAAGCAAGTCTTCGGATGTGGCACATGAGACTTGTAGAAAGTTTCGTTTCCGTCACGGGCAGATATGTCGCAGAACAACTGACAGCCGAACGTTTGGCAGAAACAACTTTACTGCTGTGGGACGTACTCGCTCGCATCAAAGGGGGAAATCCTTTCGGCCGCCCCAAGTTGGGCAAACAGCAGGTACAAATGACCGTGGGCGAACCCATATCAGTGAGCGATCGTTGGGATCGATATCAAACCAGCCGCAGGTTAGCAGTTGCCGAACTCACTCAAGACTTGCAATCAGCTTTAGAAGCAATGATTAAATCGTGAACAAACCTGACTGTCAACTGAGTACAGTTAGACCGCAGGCTTCTTTTTCCTTTTTTTTCTCATGCTTTTTATAGTGAGGTAGTTCCACCCCCACTTGCTAATATATTATCAGAGTATTTCCAGATTATCAAGGGATATACAGAAATAATTGTCGCTTTGGGTACCTACACCCGACGAGCCTTTCATCCCAAGGAGTAATTTCCAACGGGGTACTTCGCGCAGCGCTCAGATTAATCCCCTTTAAATATACCGAGGGACTTCCCGGCTGGTAGTTAATTACTCAGATAAACAAGAGCTTCTAGGGAAGAAGGAATATATATTTTTCTTCACTACTTTTTTTGTCGTGAATTATAAACAGATTGTTATAGACTTTGGGAATAGGTCTAATGAACCGCAAACGCTCGATCGACAATGAACCAATAAAAATTAGCGATGACTAACAAACCTATCGATTTGTCTACTAACTCAATTAAGGTAAAACTGCTAAATAATTTAGCGCAGGAATTGCTCACACCGCTCACTTCTGTCCTTGGCATGGCAAGCGTGTTGAAACAAGAAATTTATGGCCCATTAACGAGCAAGCAAAAAGAATATATTGACGTGATCCAAGACAGCAGCCGCTCTTTGCGATCGCTAGTTGAAGAAATTTTGGAACTGGCAGAACTAGATGATTCCGCTTTCACCTTGAAGCGAACCGCAGTCGATATAGAAACTTTGTGCCAGCAGGTTGTGACCACCCTCTCCTCGGCGGCAAGTAGACGAGAGCAAGAAATTAATTTGTCGGTGGGGCCCGGAGCGCGCATCTGGTTGGTAGATAAAGATAAGGTTCAGCAAATGCTGCACCACTTAATTTTTAGCATTATTCAATCTGCTGGGGCAGGCAGCGTGATTCGAGTCCACCTTTCTCGGAAAGAAGACGGTATCAACATCGGAGTTTGGGTTTTTCATCCTTGGTTAGGGGAAAGTTTACCCCATGCTCAACTCTACACCGACTACTTGTTGAAGGTCGGATCGGGTAGCGGTTCGCCATCGAACTCCGAAACCGACTCCCCCGGACTCGAACCGCAACTCCCGACACAGGGTGTGCAGCGATTAACGCTGGCGTTTTCTGAGTTGGCGGCTTTGGTGGCCCAGAATGCCGAGGATAGCGCACCGGTGTTAGCTGGTTACGGGGCCAGGGAACGCTTGGGGCTGCTGCTTTGCTGCCAATTGGTGGAAATTCAAGGCGGTCAACTCTCAATTCAAGGAACCCCGGAATCTGGATATCGCTACGTGCTCTGGCTGCCCTGCACAAATGCTACGGAATTGTTGGAAGGATGAAGTTAGTTGACTGTTGACAGTTGGCAGTTGGCAGTTGACAGTTGGCAGTTGGCAGTTGGCAGTTGGCAGTTGGCAGTTGGCAGTTGTTAGAAATAACAATTACCTTTTTCCCAATGCCCTGTTTGGCCGATGCCCAATGCCCTGTTTGGCCAATGCCCAATGCCCAATGCCCGATGCCCAATGCCCGATTACTAAGTACAAATCTAAAATAGCAATGAATTCAGTTTGGCAACAGTTAACTCTGGCAAATTTGCCGCTCTCTCAGTGGCAAAGTAGAAGTTATTTATTCAATTTGGCGATCGGCTCTTTACGCAGTTGGCGGCAGAGTAGCTGGCTGATGCAGTGGGCCGAACCCTTGGGTTTTGTTTTGCTGGCCTTGACTTTCGGTTTGGCACCGTTTGTAAACAATGCCTTGGTGGGGGTGTTGATGGCGGCTAGCGCTGCATTTTGGGTGCTGCTGACTGTTTCGGACGATCGCGAGATCCCCTTCACGCCGATTCACTTGCTGGTACTGCTGTACTGGGGCATAGCCACCGTCGCAACGGCGATGTCGCCGGTGAAAGTCGCCGCTGCTACTGGTTGGAGCAAGCTAACGCTGTATTTGCTGTTTTTTGCGCTGATGGCTCGGATATTACGATCGCCCCGTTGGCGATCGTGGTTAATTGCCGTATTTTTGAACGTCTCTTTAATTGTCAGTTTCTACGGCGTGCGGCAGTGGATTGACAAAGTGCCGCCATTAGCTACTTGGAACGATCCGACTTCTACTCAAGCCAATGTCACGCGAGTTTACAGCTTTCTGGGAAATCCTAACTTGCTTGGTTCCTATTTACTGCCGGCCATTGCATTAAGCGCCGCCGCACTTTTTGTGTGGAAAGGATGGGGAACAAAAGTTTTAGCGCTGACGATGCTGGTGGTGAATTGCGCGTGTTTGCGCTACACGGACAGCCGGGGTGCTTGGATCGGTTTTGTGGCTCTACTGGTGGTATTTTTAGTGCTGCTGTGGTACTGGTACAGCCCTTTGATGCCTCGGTTCTGGCGGACTTGGGCCCTGCCGTTAGGGTTAGGAGGTTTGGCTGGGGCCTTAATTTTGGGAGTGGCTTTAGTGGAACCTCTGCGCGATCGAGTTTCGAGTATGTTTATCGGCCGAGGTGACAGCAGTAACAATTTTCGGATTAATGTTTGGACGGCGGTGATTGACATGATTCGCGATCGACCAATTCTCGGAATTGGGCCGGGAAACACTGCTTTTAATAAAGTTTATCCACTTTATATGAAGCCGAGATTCACTGCTTTAAGCGCTTATTCCGTGCTGCTGGAAATTGCGGTGGAAACCGGTTTTATCGGTTTAATGTGTTTCCTTTGGCTGATGACTGTCACCGTCAATCAAGGTTTGTTGCAGATAAAAAATCTGCGGGATGCACAATTTAACATCTCTAATTTAGACGAAGAATCCCGAAATCCAAAATCTAAAATCCAAAATCTAAAATCGACGAATCAGGGGTTTTGGTTGATTGGGGCGATCGCAACTTTAGCCGGCATGATGGCCCACGGTTTTGTCGATACAGTTTGGTACAGGCCCGAAGTTAATATGCTTTGGTGGTTGATGGTGGCGATTATTGCTAGTTTTTACAGCAACTCGCACCAACAGCAAGATTCAGCTTTGACGGAGGGAGAGTAGATAGAATTGCTGGCGGGGATTTTCTCCCCGCCCGGTGGCAGGGCGGTTTCATTCTCAGGGAAATCATCGTTTTGTAGGGGTAGTGCCAAGAATGCCTACCCCCTCCACGGATGATGAAATCGATGTTTCAAATATCGGGCATCTTCACGAGGGTTTGTCCCTAGGTCGAATGAAACAGCCCTGCGCCCGGTGTGGATTCCAGCAATAGCCGATACAGCAATGATTAAGAGTTATATCAGTGCAAAAAAAAGAATGCAGCTTTATGCAAGCTGCAAACCATTATCGCCATAAGTTATTTCCAATTCTTCAATTCTTAATCTCAAATCTCAAATGCTATAAGGTGCGGACGGCACACCCTGCATACTTACTACTACATACTACATACCTGTTGCTGTAAAGTGGTGATGGTACACTCTACAAAATTTATTGAAAATAACTCTTATTTTTCGCTCTCCGAAGGCATGATGAATCTGGGACACGGATATTTTCCACCATCTCTATCTCTGCACCGCCGCCAGGTCGATTGATTGAAGTCGAACGGCGTTTCGACTGATTCATTAACGGCAGGGTTAACAGTCGAAGGAGTTGGGAGTGCTGTTGAGGCTTGACTTAGCTCCAGTACCGTTATAATTGCCAGTATGGTTGATGAAAACAAAACTGTGCGTTTCATTTATTTGTTTTTTCCTCGTTTAATCGTTGACGTGCCATCCCTATCCATATATCCTCATCGAATTCTTGAGAATCCGCATACTTTAGACAAATTTTCCACTGCGGTAGCGCTGCCTTAGTATTTTTCATTTTTTCTAGGACTTGCGCTTTTAAGCAGTAAGTTGCTGGCCCTTCACTATCAAGTTTAATGGCTTCATCCAGATGCTGCAATGCCTCGGAATATCGACCCTGTTCTAGGCGAGCCCATCCCAAGTTTTTGAGTAAAGAATATTTTACTCGATCGTCCTCCGCTAATTTCAAACCTTGCCACAGGAAGTGAACCGCAGCCGGATAGTTTTTTTGATCGACTATATATAATCGAGCCAGATTGCTGTAAGCAGCAGGCAGACCGAGTTTTGCAGCTTGCAGATATTTTCCTCGGGCGCATTGTAAATCTTGCACCTCTTCGCAAAGCCATCCTAAATTGTAAAGAGCTGTTCGGCTTTTTGGATCTACAGCGAGCGCTAACTCATATGCTTTTTGAGTATCCGCCAATCTATTGGCTTTGTAGTTTTCAAATGCCATATTATTAAAAAAAGATGCCAGTTCCGGCCGCCCAATTTTCCAGCCGCCAAAGCCTACTGCTAGGATCAGCAAGAAGGCTCCCCACTTCGAGTTGTGATGGTTTTTTGCTGGCTCTTTCATGGCATTGAAAATGTTAGCTAATGGTGTCATTTTTAGCATTTTTTAACTTGAGAGTTGAGCAATATTTTTTTTGTCAGATTTAATTGCTACCCTAATGGCCTCATAATCTTACGAAATGACTCAGGTTTGAGCCCATTTCTCATAAGAGTTTGTCAGTCCACAGCCGAATGCTTGGGTAATGTTCCCACTAGCCAGAGGTATTCGAGCATAGGTTAATCATTCATGAGACTCCACAAGCCATCCGGATATTTTCAGGAAAAAGAAGCGGCAAGCAGCAAGAAGGTAGAACTGTTGCCATTGCCTAAGTAATAATACTTACTCAGCGGTCAGTCGATCGACAGTATTATAAAACTTCATTAAGTTTATAAGCAGTAGTAAGCAAGAATGATAATATGTAGTCAGGAGGTTAACAATGAAACTACCTGACTACGCTAAAGCAATAGGCATAAGTTACACAACTGCGTGGCGGTGGTGGAAGGCAAATAAACTACCACATCCGAGAGATGGAGGCTCTGAATGCAACTAACAGAGAGACACATCATTAAATCGACGGAACACCGTTTCGCCCAGATTGACGAACTAGCCTTCAAATCCAAAAACCTCTACAATGCCGCCAATTACGTTATTCGTCAGAGCTTTATTTATGGATGGGGTTATGTCAACTACAACGAAATGAACCGCTTGATGAAGTCTCATGAAGCGTATAAAGCTTTACCTGCTAAAGTCAGTCAGCAAATATTGATGGTACTAGACAAGAATTGGAAATCGTTTTTTGAGGCATTCAATGCTTACAAAGCTGATTCTTCCAAGTTCACGGGTCGTCCAAAATTGCCGAAGTACAAAGATAAAGTTAAAGGGCGAAACCTGCTCGTTTACACCATTCAAGCGATTAGCCGCAAACAGTTGAAGAAAGGAATTATCAAGCTTTCCGGCACTGAACTTTCAATTAAAACCCAACTCAATCCCGACCAGATTTGTCAAGTTAGACTGGTTCCGAAATGTGATTCCTATGTAATTGAGGTAATTTATGATGAACCGGAGTCCACCCTTGGCAATGCCAACTCTGTAGCTAGTATTGATTTGGGGCTGGATAATTTAGTGGCGTTAACTTCAAATCAGCCGGGATTTATCCCTTTGTTGATTAACGGGCGACCATTAAAATC
>NZ_JAUBUJ010000253.1:0-1172 GCF_036705405.1 Microcoleus sp. B13-B6 | reverse complement strand
CGGTTGCTGGTTCACTCGTAATTATTCGGATTCAGGGGTAATTCAAATTGACAAGGTGCTTTTGTTCCAGAGTTCAATAATTTGCTGAAAATGTCGATGGCGGTCAGTAGCAAGCCAGTCAATGACCTGTTGAGCCTGGGTTATTAATTCTTTAGCACTTTGCCATTGTTCTGATAAAAATATCAAGTTTTCGACTGTCCATTCTCCAAATTGATACTCGTGTTGAGCGCAGCCGTCAAGCCAAATATTACCCGTTGAGTAATTGAGGAAACTCAGTACAATTGGCATCCCTTTTACGGGAAATTCAGCCAGAGAGCAAAACTGTTGGAATTGCTGATGATTGATACTATCTGGTGGTAGAATCTGAGAAAATGAAACTTCAAATTCTTGTTCATACCAATCTTTCATCTCATTTTCAGTTAGCCAATTTAGTCCTTCAGAACTTAGAGACAGCAGGATTTGCCATTCAGGAGCTAAGGAATCAATATCTTCATAGCTCAACCAATCCAACCCCCAAGACTCAATCAGGAGTTGGTCGAGGCGTTCTTCTTGTGCTATTTCTAATTGCCAGGGGCTGATCGGGATAAGTTCTGTTTCGTCAAGAAGACGGAAGAATTCTAATTCGCGGGGGCTATGATTATCAGGAGTAGCCGAGTAAATAGAACTGGTACTGGTAGCAAATTCAGTTGAAAAAAAGTGCTGGTAAAGATTGAGAAGTTGAGCGCTATTGAGCGTTTGTCTGAGAAATTCAATCGCTTCAAGTGGCTTAGTTACTGGGTAGGAGTGTCGCAAAGCGGCAATGGCTTGCGACACAGACAAAATAGTTGCAGGCATTAAAAATTAAGAGGAATTTGGAGACAAGCAATAGCTGGCGCAAGTTGGAGTTTTTTGAGAGTGTCTCTAAATCGCTGTAGTTCTTGCTCACCCAGAGCGATCGCGTCAGAGAGTTCTTGAGCCCGACTTGCCAAGGTTAGCGGAGTAACACAACCGCTGATAGAGTCGCATTGCAGAGCCCAAGTGAGTTGGACAGCTTGATTCGGTTCTTCCGGTGCTGCGACAAGTGAGGGGAGTGGGGAATGGGGAGTGAGCAGTACCCATAGTTCTTTTTTCCAATCTTCTTCTACACCCTTTGTCTTGGCTTGTTTGATGATTTTAATGGGTTGACCTGTTTT
>NZ_JAUBUJ010000252.1:0-1186 GCF_036705405.1 Microcoleus sp. B13-B6 | reverse complement strand
CTAGTGTGGTGTCTCATAAGTAATTGGAATTATTTCGGCGAGTGTTGATCCCAGGAGTTTCCTTGGAGGAGACTACGCCGATGGCCCACACTGGACGCCCCGCCACGAAGCTGCAGATCACCGATGCCGAGCGCCAAGAGCTCCAGGCGCGCTTGCGCGTACGCAAGGCGCCAGCAGACGAGAAGCTGCGCATGCGAATTGTGCTGGGCTGCGCGGATGGAGAGTCGGGCACTGTGATTGCCCAGCGCTTGGGAACGACGGTGCAAACCGTCTCCAAGTGGCGGCGGCGCTACCAGGCGTACCGCCTGGCGGGTTTGACCGATGCACCGCGCACGGGCCGCCCCCGCAGTGTGGGAGATGAGCGGGTTCAGCACATCGTGGACAAGGTTCGTCACAGCAGGCCTATCAACGCCACGCACTGGAGCGTGCGCCAGATGAGCCGAGAGGCGGGCGTATCACCGGCGACGGTGCAACGCATCTGGCATGCGTTTGGTCTGAAGCCGCATTTGCAGGAGACCTTCAAGCTGTCCACTGATCCTCATTTCGTGGACAAGGTGCGCGATGTGGTTGGGCTGTATATGGCACCACCTGATCGCGCCTTGGTGCTGTGCGTGGACGAGAAGAGCCAGATCCAGGCCCTGGATCGCACCCAGCCAGGGTTGCCACTGACGTTTGGCAAACCCAGCACGCGCACGCACGACTACAAGCGTCACGGCACAACGTCGCTGTTCGCAGCGCTGGATGTGGCCACTGGCAAAGTCATCGGACAGCTCAAGCGCCGTCACCGCAGCCTGGAATTCCTGCAGTTTCTCAAAGCCATTGATGCACAGGTGCCGGGCGACCAAGACATCCACCTGATCATGGACAACTACGGCACGCACAAGACGCAGGCCGTGCGGGCGTGGCTAGCAGCCCATCCCCGCTATCACGTTCACTTCACGCCAACTTCCGCGTCCTGGCTCAATCTGGTCGAGCGCTTCTTCAGCCAGCTCAGCGAGCAGTGGATCAAGCGCAGCGCCCACACCAGTGTCGCTCAGCTGGAGCAAGCCATCCAGGCATACATCGACCGTCACAACGAGGACCCCAAGCCGTTCGTGTGGCGAAAAAGCGCCGACACCATCCTGGCCTCTGTCGCTCGCGCTGCTGGTTCGATTATTTGATACTTATTTCTGAGACGCCACACTAG
>NZ_JAUBUJ010000081.1:0-41353 GCF_036705405.1 Microcoleus sp. B13-B6 | reverse complement strand
GTCAACAGTCAACAGTCAACAGTCAACAGTCAACAGTCAACAGTCAACAGTCAACAGTCAACAGTCAACAGTCAACATCATTCCGGTGTTACCGGAAATGATATCATCCCTACTCTCAAAATCCTTACCAACAAACAGCAAATTAAATGTCTGGAATTGGTCGCATTCATTCAATCGAAACATTTGGTACTGTAGACGGCCCCGGAATCCGGTTTATCGTCTTCACCCAAGGCTGTCCGTTACGCTGTCTTTACTGTCACAATCCCGACTGTCGCAATTCCCACGATGGTAAAGAAGTAACAGTCGATTATTTAATCGAACAAATTACAAAATGTAAATCTTACCTGCGGAAAGGAGGCGTTACAGTCAGCGGCGGCGAACCGTTGATGCAGCCGGATTTTGTCAGAGAAATCTTTACCCGCTGTCATCAAATGGGCTTGCATACAGCCCTGGACACATCAGGCTTCTGTGTTTTAGAAGTTGCTAAACCGGTGCTAGAAATGGCAGATTTGGTTTTATTGGACATTAAATCCTACATTCCCGAACTGTATTACAAAGTCACCAACGTTTCGATCGAGCCTACTTTAGCAATGGCAAAATATCTCAGCGAAATTGGCAAACCGACGTGGATTCGATTTGTTCTCGTTCCTCACCTCACCGATCACATCGAAAACGTAGAAAAACTAGCGGAGTTTATTGCCAATCTGAACAATGTGGAAAAAGTAGAAGTATTACCATTTCATAAAATGGGAGAATACAAATGGGAACAATTAAAATTTGATTACGAACTCAAGGATACACCTCCCGCTTCACCGGAACTCGTGCAACAAACTGTTGATATTTTTCGCAGTCGCGGGCTAAATGCGATCGGAGCTAGCGGTATATAATAATTAAAAGACCGCGTTCACCAAAAAATTGGGTCTGAAGCCCCGTCCTTTTAGGACGGCTTTCCCTTAACCTTGAGGCTCCTGATTAATTCTCTCTAAGTACATCAGTTTTAGTTCTAGCTACAGCTTTGCAATGTTCTTCAATAATTGCAAATTCAGATTCCTGAATCCGAAAAAATAAACGTTTATTCAGGAAGTTTTTCGAGTTTTTGCTGTATGATTATATGACAACAAAGAGGATGACTCATGTTGGGCTGTCAACAAAATTTAATTCGAGTTGATTCAGATATTCAAGCTATTATTGAATACCTGTGTTCTGAATCTGCAAAACTTTCTAATTGTGGGACTTACTATGCCCGCCAGCTATACTTTAAAACTGGTAAAATCCCAAACCGTGCTCAGTTGCACAAAGTTTTGGGGACGGAAAACCGAAACCGACACTATCAAGCGTTCTACTCTGATACTGCTCAACAAATTCTGACGGGCGTAGCAGAGTCTTTTAAGTCATTTATGGGATTACTAAAGGCTTTTAAAAATGGCGTAATTACGGAACGTCCGAAGCTACCGAAATATCGTCAAGGCGGAATGGCACTTGTGACATTTACAGGTAGGTCGGTAAAACTCAACGACGGAATGTTGAGATTCCCTTTGGGTAGCAAGGTTAAAGCGTGGTTCGGTCTAGATGCGTTTTTCCTTCCGATGCCTTCTAATCTTGATTTCAAAGCGATTCGGGAATATCGCATACTTCCCCGGAACGGCTGTTTCTACCTAGAGTTTGTCTACACAACGACCAATGTCCAGGCAGATATAGACCCTGCTAAGTGCTTAATGATCGACCACGGCGTAGATAACTGGTTAACTTGCGTGAGCAATGTCGGTACAAGTTTTATCGTCGATGGCAAGCTTTTAAAGTCGCTTAACCAGGGATACAACAGACGAGTTGCATTTCTCATGAAGGGAAAAGTTAATGGCTATTGGTCTAAAAGGCTTGCCAGCTTGACCGAAAGACGGAATCGTCAGATGCGAGATGCCGTTAACAAGGCAGCAAGGAAGGTAATTAAGCACTGCTTGAAAAATCGGATAGGAACGGTTGTATTCGGTTGGAATAAGGGACAAAAAAATTCTGCCAACATGGGAAGCAAAACTAATCAAAAGTTTGTGCAAATCCCTACGGGCAGACTGAAAGATAGAATTGCTCAACTCTGTGAGCAGTATGGCTTGAGGTTCGTTGAAACGGAAGAATCTTATTCGTCAAAAGCTTCTTTTGTTGATCGTGATTTGCTACCTACTTTCGGCGAAAAACCCGAAGGGTGGCTTCCAATTGGCACGCGGATTAAACGTGGTTTGTACCGAACGGCGCAAGGCTGGCTAATTAATGCAGATTGCAATGCTTGTGGCAACATTGGTAGAAAAGTAGCGGTGATGCTTGGACTTGATCTAAGCGGAATCAGTAGAGGCGAGTTGTCAGCGCCTTTAAGACTTAAATTATGGTCTTAAGAATCCCCATGCCTTCAGGCTGGGGAGTGTCAAAAGTCACCCACAATCTTGAAATGATCTGCGTTCATCAGCAGGTTCCCTACCAATCAAAGATTGAGGCAATAATTTTCCCGAAATAAACATCAGTAAAAACAACATGAAAGTTACCAATTTAGAAGAATTAGAAGTCCTAATTCAAAAAGTGAAAGCAGCCCAAGCTGAATTTGCCACCTACACTCAAGAACAAGTCGATCGCATATTCAAGCAAGCAGCTTTAGCCGCTAATGCCGCCCGCATTCCCTTAGCCAAGGCAGCAGTCAAAGAATCGGGAATGGGAGTCATCGAAGATAAGGCAATCAAAAATCATTTTGCCTCGGAAATGATTTACAACAAATACAAAAACGACAAGACTTGCGGTATCATCGAGTCCGATCGGCATTTTGGCTACGAACGCATTGCCGAACCCGTGGGAGTGCTGGCGGGAATCGTTCCTGTAACTAACCCGACTTCCACCACCATCTTTAAGTCTTTAATCGTGCTCAAGACGAGAAATGGCATTATATTTTCGCCCCATCCCCGCGCCAAATCCTGCACGGCTGCGGCGGCAAAAATCATCCTCGATGCTGCAGTAGCCGCAGGAGCACCACCGGATATTATTGGGTGGATTGATGAGCCCACTGTGCCGCTTTCCCAAGCTTTGATGCAGCACCGCGATATCAAACTAATTTTGGCAACTGGCGGGCCGGGAATGGTAAAAGCTGCCTACTCTTCAGGGCATCCGTCCCTCGGTGTCGGCGCGGGAAATACTCCCGCCATCATCGATGAAACCGCCCACATCCAAATGGCTGTCAGCTCAATTTTGCTGAGCAAAACTTTCGACAACGGCACGATTTGTGCTTCGGAACAATCGGTGGTTGTTGTGGATGAGGTGTACGATGCAGTGCAACTGGAATTCATCAAGCGCGGTGCTTATTTCCTCAATGCTGAAGAACGGGAAAAAGTGCGGCAGGTAATCTTAATTGATGGTCGCTTGAATGCCGAAATTGTCGGACAATCGGTGCAAAAAGTGGCGCAGATTGCTGGTTTTACAGTGCCGTCAAACATCAGGGTTTTGATTGGAGAAGTTGAGGGGGTAGGTAAAGAAGAACCCTTTGCTTGTGAAAAACTTTCGCCGATTCTCGCCATGTATCGCGCCAAGGACTTTACTGAAGCAGTAGACAAAGCTGAAGCGCTGATAATTTTTGGCGGACACGGACATACTTCTGTACTCTACACGGCTCCGCACAATCAGAAGCACATTCGTTATTTTGAAAGCAAACTAGAGACTTCGCGGGTGCTGATTAATACGCCTTCTTCTCAAGGTGCGATCGGCGATTTGTACAATTTCCGCCTCGATCCCTCCCTTACCCTCGGTTGTGGTAGCTGGGGCGATAATTCGATTTCTGTCAACGTGACACCCCATCACCTGCTGAATATCAAAACCGTAGCAGAACGGCGCGAGAATATGCTCTGGTTCCGCATTCCTCCCAAGATTTATTTTAAGTCGGGTTGTCTTCCTGTAGCTTTGAGGGATCTTGCAGGTAAGAAACGTGCTTTGATCGTGACGGATAAACCTTTGTTTGAATTGGGATTGACTAAGGAAGTCACAGATAGTTTGGAAGAAATCGGCATCGATCACTACACATTTTACGATGTGGAACCCGATCCTTCGCTTGCTACTGTTCGCAAAGGTTTAGAAATCTGCAATAGTTTCCATCCAGATGCGATTATTGCCTTTGGTGGTGGCTCGCCGATGGATGCTGCTAAAGTAATGTGGCTGATGTATGAGCATCCAGAAATTGAGTTTGAAGGATTGGCGATGCGGTTTATGGATATCCGCAAGCGGGTATACGAACTGCCGCCTTTGGGTTCAAAGGCAACTATGGTGGCAATTCCAACTACTTCGGGAACGGGTTCGGAAGTCACGCCTTTTGCGGTTGTTACGGATGAACGATCGGGGATTAAGTATCCGCTTGCAGATTATGCTCTGACTCCGAATATGGCGATCGTCGATCCAGAACTTACGCTGAATATGCCCCGAAAACTGACTGCTTACGGTGGCATTGATGCGCTAACCCACGCTTTAGAAGCTTATGTTTCTGTGTTGGCTTCTGAGTATACAAATGGTTTGGCTTTAGAATCGATTCGTTTGCTGTTTAAATACCTGCCCAGCGCTTACAAAAATGGTGCTAACGATCCGAAAGCGCGGGAGAAAGTACATTATGCTGCTACGATGGCCGGGATGGCATTTGCCAACTCTTTTCTGGGGGTTTGTCACTCAGTGGCTCACCAATTAGGTGCAACTTGCCACGTCCCTCACGGTTTAGCGAATGCGCTGATGATTTCTCACGTAATTCGCTACAATGCAACGGATGTTCCGTTCAAGCAAGCGATTTTTTCTCAAAACAAGTATCCTAACAGCAAGTGGCGTTATGCTCGAATTGCGGACTATCTGAATTTGGGCGGCGATACAGAAGATGAGAAAGTTGAGAAGTTGATCGAAGCGGTGGAAGCTCTCAAGCGTGAGGTAGAGCTTCCTAGCACGATTCAGGAGGCGATCGCCAGTCAGGGAATGAGCGATGATTTCTTTTTTGCTCGCGTTGAGGAAATGGCCGATCGTGCTTTTGACGATCAGTGTACCGGAGCGAACCCCCGCTATCCGCTGATTGAAGATTTAAAGCAACTTCTGGTGCAAGCCTACTCTCACAGCGGCGACACTTCTGAGGTCGATCGAGTGTTAACTGTAGTTTAATCGGCGCGGTGCAAGAGATTTCTCCTCAAAAGCCTGTCAATGGGGGGCAGGATGCTTAACCCGATGGGTGTCAACTTAACGTCAAACCCAGTCACAGAATGTTGTTTGACGATTAGGGCCAGATCCCCCCTAGCCCCCCTTAAAAAGGGGGGAACAAGAGTCCGATCTTTCGTCCCCCTTTTTTAGGGGGATTTAGGGGGATCTAGACTCAGATAAAAGCGATATTTATCAAGGGTTTTAGGCGATTGTTGACACTAATGACCTAACCCCTACTCCCCACAAGACTTTCTGGAGAAATCTAACGCCGGGCCCGGCGCTGAAAATAAACCCCGAAGCGGATCAAAATACCAAGTAGAGGTTGATGAAAAAGTGTGAAATTGTGTTATGATGTTACAGGTAACTATTTTACGACTTCTGTAGTTTCAGTGGCTGTTCGCGCGATGACCTCTTCACCAACCATAGCACCCGTTCGATCGAGTCAAGTTACCCGCAAACCTTATCCCAACTATCGGGTAATAGTCCTCAACGACGATTTCAACACATTCCAGCACGTTGTGGAATGTTTGACCAAATACATTCCAGGGATGACAAGCGATCAAGCTTGGAAACTCGCCAACCAAATCCACCACGAAGGCCAGGCCACCGTCTGGGTTGGCCCACAAGAGCAAGCAGAACTTTATCATATGCAATTGAGCCGTGCTGGACTGACAATGGCTCCGCTAGAGTCTACTTAAAAAGTGTCTAGAGGGCCGAAAGTTCGATCGATTTTCGGTAATTCATCTGAAATTGAACGGAGATTGGGATTTAAGAGGCGATCGTAATTTTGCCAATCATCCCCGCCTCTGTATGTCCGGCTACCGTACAGCGCAGGTTGTAGGTTCCCGATTTCATCGGCACAAACACCCATTCTGCCATAGCGCCCGGTTTAAGTTCCAATTCGTGAATCGCTCCTTTAATTTCCACTTTCCCAGCTTCAACTTTTTGAGTCCAACTCGCATCAGCAAAGCTTTTAGCAGTAAAATAATGTTTCTGCGAACTGGGATTTTTTAGAACTAATTTATAGCGCTTGCCCGATTCAAATTCTAGCAAATTGGGAAAGAATTTGAGTTCCCCAGCTTCGTTACCCAAACTAACAGTAATTTCGGTGACAGGTTGGCGAGACAAATCACCGGCAGCCCTAGCAATTGCCGCCGGCATCAAGATTGTGCTCAAACATAAAATTAGTCCCAAAATAACCTTGAAAGTTTTTTGTAACCCCTGGCTGCGGTAGAATTTACCTAATTGCAAACCGAGTAAATTGATCGTGGCTGTTCTGACCACTGTTAACTATTAACTGACAACTGACAACTGACAACTGACAACTGACTACTGACTAATGACAACTGACAACTGACAACTGACTACTGACTACTGACTAATGACTAATGACTACTGACTAATGACTTAATTCGATCGCCAAACTTCATCCCAAGGCCCGCCCCCAACTTCCAAACCCGATAAAGAACTTTGAGCCTCTAAGATAATTCTAGAACGCTGCTTGCCATTTTTTTCCACATTTCCCCCCAACAACTCTCGCAGTTGCAAGCGCAATTCGCCGTGCGTCGTATCCCGGCAGCAAAAAGCCAGACCTTTTTCTGTAGGAGCTCGCAGATAAGTACCAGGACTGTTTGTAGTGCCAATTAACTCAACTTCAAACTGACTGTTTCTCGCCTGCATTTTCCAGCTTCCCCAAGGTTCAATAGTCCAACTAACTTGTGAATTCCAAGGCACAAATTCGTAAAATTTGCCTCGGTAATGCAGACAAATCATTGCTACCGATTCCATCCACCACAGCACGCCCCGCTTGCCGCCGCCAGCAGTTAAAGCTAAATCCTTTTCGCCTTGAAAACAATTGCAATTAACCCAAAACCACTTTTGCGGAAAAGCACCGCCCCAGTTTTTTTCGCTGTAAGCAGGAGCATCTTTAAATTCGTAGCGTTCGTCATTCCAATCGATCCAGCCCGTGGCTAAACCGTGAGCCATTAAAATTTGCCATCCCGGTTCAAATATGGGTAGAAAAGATACCATTCCCGCCGTAGATTTCTGGATTTCCTCAGAGTTTCCCCAGCCATAAATAGGTTTAATTTCGTACTGCCAAAAACAGTGGCTGCCGCTTCCCGGATCGTGCAAATAACCTTGATTCAAAGTAGCAGTAGCTTGATAGCCTTCTTCGACGCGGCTGTCGAATACTTGCGGATCTAAATATTGGGGTTTAATTTGTAAATCTGTTCGGCCCCAATGTCCGAAAGCCAAGCCTTCTCGGTGCGCCCAAAACTTATTTACATCGGGCAAGGTGCGGCACAAATAGCTATCTTTCGGGCCGAGAATTTGAGCTGCACCGCCACTGTAAGGTTGACCGCCTCTGGGGTCTTCGATGGAATACATGAATGCAAAGGATTGTCCGTGAATCGGTAATGTTATTCGGTAGTACCAGCCTTCAAAAAAGCGGCGGGAACTGCCGTCCCAGTGGTAGCCACTGTGGGGAGTTTCAATAGTTTTGAGTTTTGAGAGTGAATTTGACATAGAATTACCAATAGCATGACAGGGAATTCACGGATAACTGTTTCTTCCTTCTTCCTTCTTCCTTCTTCCTTCTTCCTTCTTCCTTCTTCCTTCTTCCTTCTTCCTTCTTCCTTCTTCCTTCCTTTATGTCTTTAGCACTTTGGCGATCGCCCCTAGCTCGCGCGCTCCACCGCAACCGGAGTCTTGCTTTTGCCCGCTACTTGCAACTAGCAACGGTTCGGGCTACCGGGCGTCCGGCCAACCGCACTGTGGTGTTTCGAGGCTTTTTAGCAGATACTAATCAGTTAAAGTTTATTACAGATATTCGCAGTCAAAAGGCAGAGGAGATTAATCTCTATCCTTGGGGGGAAATTTGCTGGTATTTCCCGAAAACTCGCGAACAATTTCGGATTGCTGGAAAGCTAGTTTTGGTAGGGGCAGATTATCCAGAGGCCCAGTTGTGTTCATCGCGGTGCACAACTTGGCAGGAGCTGTCTGAGGCGGCTAGAGCACAGTTTGCTTGGCCGCATCCGGGGGATGACAAAGCCGAGGCTAGTGCTTTTGATTCTGCTTCCCCAAATGCGATCGAGCCGCTACCTAATTTTTGCTTGCTGTTGTTGGAACCGGAAACGGTGGATTTGTTGGAGTTGCGGGGGGAACCGCAAAATCGATCGCTTTATCGGCGCGACGGGGAGGGAAATTGGTCTGTGCGATCGGTTAATCCTTGAAAAAGAAGTCATTAGTCAGTAGTCATTAGTCAGTAGTCATTAGTCAGTAGTCATTAGTTATTAGTCATCACTTAACAGTTAACATTCACCAATGCCCAATGCCCTGTTTGGCCAATGCCCTGTTTGGCCAATGCTCTGTTTGGCCAATGCCCTATTCAAATTTTAGATGCCGCTGCCGTCGAAAAATTCTTGAATTGCTTTATCTTTTAACTTGCAGCTAGGGGTTGTAACTAGCTGTGTTTTTTCGGCTAAGGCTACATTGCTGGCTTGGTTTAAAGCTTCTGATACTGAGTGGAAATTGTGGGAATTGGGATCAGAAGTTAAGGAGACAGATGCTTGAGGAAGCAAACTTTTTACTTGCTGTTCGAGGGATTCGATACGATCGAGCAAAGAGCGAATTACCACAGCTTCGGAATCCGGCAAACTGCCGTGTTCTAGGGGATTGACGCGCACTCCCGATCGATAGACGATGCGGCCGGGAATCCCTACCACTGTGCAGTCAGATGGTACGTCGCGGAGCACGACGGAACCGGCGCCGATGCGGACGTTATTGCCAATTTGCAGATTGCCGAGTACCTTGGCGCCGGCACCGAAAACTACGTTTTCGCCGACGGTAGGGTGACGTTTGCCACTTTCCTTGCCAGTACCGCCAAGGGTGACACCTTGGTAAATTAGGGCAAAATCGCCGATAATCGCTGTTTCGCCGATCACAACCCCCATACCGTGGTCGATGAATACGCTTTTGCCGATGGTTGCCCCTGGGTGGATTTCAATTCCGGTCAAAAAACGAGCCAGGTGGGAAATCAAGCGGGGGATGAAGGGAAGCCCCAACACATAAAGCCAGTGTGCGAAACGGTGCAGCACTAGGGCCTGAAGACCGGGGTAGCAAAACAAAACTTCCAGCCAGTTGCGAGCGGCAGGGTCGCGATCGAAAATTATACTGAAGTCAGCTATAAGAGTCTTTAGCACTTTCGGAGTTACCTATTTTGGTTAAACACGCCACTTTCGATTTTACATTTTACTGGATGGCGGAAGTGAGCGGTCGATCGGGAGATTGGGTAGTGGGAGATTAAGAGAGTGGGAGATTGGGGAAATTGGGGCATGGGGCATTGGGAATTGGGCATGGGGCATGGGCAATTGCTAATTCTTCCTACTAACTACTGACTACTGACTACTGACTACTGACTACTGACTACTGACTACTGACTACTGACTACTGACTATTCCTGTACTGAGATTGTATAGTTAGACTTGACTCCGGGTTCGAGAGTACCTACCCAAATCCTGTAAGACCCTGCTTGCCACTCAGAATCAAGTATGGCAGCATCTTTATTCTGACCTATATCGTCTCCGCAGCGCACCGCATTACCGGGGCCTTGTACGAGTAAGGTTGTGTCCTTGCCTCCGCTGTTGACTTGGAGTGTGAGTTTTGAAAATTTTTGCTGCAAGACTATGATGTGGTCGGGAGTTGGGGTGGCAAAACCCAAACATTTGTTTTTGTGGCGATCGGCGTTGGCTATGGCAGATAGAGAGTACGATCCGCCTGTGGAACCTCTCAAAACTGCTGTTGGGGCTGCAAAACCTCGCGATAAAGTTAAAGTGCCGAAATTGGCTGTTTCTGCTAAAACTGGTAGGGCGGCGATCGCCGCGATCGCACCCAAGAGCGCACCGTTTTTGAAATTGGCTCCCTGATTAAACAACATGGCAATACTCCAGGCGTCAGAACTTAAAATCACAACTCAGAATTTACCCATCGCAGCCCCTAGAATCCAAACTTGGGAGGAAGAATAATTTTTTTTAAATTAGTTCAAAACCTCCTCGCTTCTCTTCCTTATGTCTATCAGGACAATCCCTGTACGATCGCGCTCGCTTGTGCCACTCGGATTTCTGCCACAGGCGATCGACTCATGTCCGAAATTGTACGGTGCCACGATGATAAATTTGATACTGCTAGCGTTGCTGTTGGCGATCGGTTCCCTATTGACACAGGCCTTGGTATTGTTACCTATAGGTCTATCTGGCTGGCTTCACCTCCCTAATTGGCTGAGCCTGGCCTTGATTTTGCTGGCTATTTCTTGGTGCTTGGGGGATTAGTCAGCAGTCATGAGTTATTAGTGATTAGTCAAAAGTTAACGATCAATTATTCGGCTTCCCCCAATGGTCAAGGCCCGATTGGGCCCGGTTTGATGATGTATACTTCACAATTGACAATCAGAAACCTAAAATCTAGGATTTGACATCTACCTATAGAATGATGCAACGACAAGTTTATTCAATCTCAGCATTTCACTCTTCTGACAAAACCCTGGGGGAAACTCCTAAAAAACAGGATCGTCCGATACACCGGGCGCTCGTGTTCATGCTGGTGGCAACAGGTTTGCTGGGCCTGCACGCTAGTCGGCTGGTGGAATTGCAACTGATACAAGGGAAGCAACACCGGGAACGAGCCGAAAACAATCGGGTTCGCCTAGTGCCCATGCCTGCGAATCGCGGACACATTATCGATCGCAAAGGCAAGTTGCTAGCGGCAAACAATTTAGCTCGATCGGTATATTTGTGGCCGAAAGAACAAACGCCGGAACAGTGGAAAGCGACCGCAGAAAAGTTGAGTCCGCTGGTTAAAATCCCGGTCGAAGAAATTTTAAAAAAAATAAAAGAGGTCGATCCTCAATCCTATAGACCGGTGCGGCTCAAGCAAGCAATGCCGCCAGAGGTGTTTGTGCCACTAGCAGAAGAGGTGGGACAAATGCGGGGAGTGGAAGTGCGGCCAGAAGCGAACCGCTACTATCCCGAAGGCAGTTTGGCGGCTCACGTTATCGGATATATCGGCGAAGCTACCGCAGCAGACTTGGAAGCTCATCCCGAATATCCGATGGGGATGATTGTCGGTCAAATGGGCATAGAAGCGAGCTCTAACCAGAAGATTGCCGGAGTTTGGGGCGATCGGCTGATCGAGGTAAATTCCCAAAATCAAGAATTGCGGCTGATGGGAGAGACACCGCCCAAACCCGGTGAGGCGGTGCAGCTAACCATAGACTTGTCCATGCAAAAAGCAGCCGAAAAAGCCCTGGGGAACCGCCGGGGAGCCGTAGTGGCGTTGGATGTCAAAACCGGGGCGGTATTAGTTATGGCCAGCCACCCGACTTTTGACCCCAATCTGTTTACGCGAAAAATCACTAAGGATGAGTGGAAAACTCTTCAACAAGAGGAAAATCCATTTTTGAATCGGGCCACGCAAGGCTATCCCCCCGGCAGTACCTTTAAAATTGTGACTTCCGTCGCGGGCCTGGAGTCGGGCAAATTTTCGCCGGACTCAATTCTGGGTACTTCGTCTTACATTACTGTGGGGGGAATTGATTTTAACGAACACAGTGGCGGTTTCGGCGACATCGGCTTTCGGGATGCTTTGGCTTTCAGCAGCAATACATTTTTTTATCAAGTGGGGATTAGTACCGGGCCGGAGCCAATTTCTAAGTGGGGACACCGCCTGGGAATTGGCAAGGATACGGATTTGAATCTTTTGGGGCTAGGCGGTGGCGATTACGGTCAAATCCCGACGCCGGAGGAGAAGGAGAAACTTTATAAAGAACCTTGGTATGCGGGTGATACGGTAACGATGTCGATCGGGCAGGGGTTGGTGTTGATGACTCCTTTGGAGGGGGCGGTGATGGTGAGTTCGATCGCGAATGGGGGCTATCGCGTGAAGCCTCATCTTTTGACTTCTATGACCGGCACAGCGGAGACTCAACGGGTACATACGGGGATGAAACCTTCAACAGTTCAGGTGATTAAGGAAGGACTGATCGCGGTAGTTGCCGAGGGTACTGGACAGGGATTGAATGACGGTTCGATTCCGCTGACAGCGGGCAAAACAGGGACTTCGGAGGTCATCGGACAGGAGGATCACTCTTTGTATGTGGCCTTCGGGCCTGCCCAGAAGCCGGAAATTGCGATCGCCGTGGTTGTGGAAAATGGCGGTTATGGTTCAGTTGCAGCAGCCCCGATCGCCAAAGAGGTATTTCAAGCTTATTTTGGGCCACAGAAAAAGGTGAAGCAGCCAGTAGTTATTAGTCCTTAGTTATGGGGAATTGGGCATTGGGCATTGGGAATTGGGCATAGTTTCTTCCTTCTTCCTTCTTCCTTCTTCCTTCTTCCTTCTTCCTTCTTCCTTCTTCCTTCTTCCTTCTTCCTAACTAATTGAGCCGCATAAATATAGTAGCTTTGCGAATTCCTGTTATTTCTCCCGTACTGGTGACAGTGAGCGATCGCAAGTGGTCGAACAATGGTCTTGCCGAAAGTTCAATTAACCTCAACAGCGGGATTTGTTTTTCCCAAATTGCCCTGCTGGAGGGCCAGTCTAAATAAAAATAGCCGTCGTTAGATGGCGGTAGCGGTTCAATGCTGGTTTGAAAATCTTGATTGGCAACTAAAGAGCCTGTTTTTGCTGCTTCTAGTGCTGCGTCCATTGCTTCTACTGAAGTGGTGAAAATTTCGTATTTGCCGACGGTAGCTCGGACTCCTTTTGCCTCGGTTTCGATCGCACTTTTTCTATTATTTTCTTTACCATAATTGGGGTTCGTTGTCAACTGCGTCCAAGCGGTAATTTTCTGGTTTCTGAGAGTGAAGCTGCCGATGCTGTATTCTTTGCTGCGGGCAATTTCATCGAGTTTGTCGAGATCCTTTTGGGAATCAGCAGATTTTTCGGCGGCAAAAATCCAATCGGCACTATTTGACGAATTCGGAAGCACTGCTAAAGCGTATTCTCCTTGTACCCAGCCAAATATATCCTGCGGCAGGTTGACGCCCCAAAGTTGTTGAATATCTGCCAGAGTGCGATCGACTAAATTTGAGACTTCAGCGTTAGTGGAAACCGCCGATGACAAATCAGCCCAAAAATTCCTTAAGTCGGTGCTGGCGACCGCGAAAGGACTCGCTGAGGGAATGTATTGCAAGGCTTGCACAGGTTCGGAGAGTGTGGGAGAAGCTGTGTTTTCTCGCGATGTCACTAAAGCAGTTTGAGCCAGCAATCCCCGTCGGTTGACTCCGACAGCAACTGCGAGGGAATTAAGAGAAACTTGGGGATTTTGCTCGGTTGCTGATTGCGGGAGATTGACAAATGCTAAAGCGATTCTGCCTTGAGTTAGCTGCTGCAAAGCTTTTTGATATTCCGGGGTATTGTCGAGATTTAGGTTGGCTGATTCAACGTTATTAATTGCATCTCGAATCACAATTGGGCTATTGGAAAATAAAACAAAACTTTGGTTATTCCCATAATTTAAATTACCGCCGATGGCTGCTGTTGCGAAGCTGGATGGCAACTTGGAAGTCGGCAGAGAAAACGGGTTAAAAGGCGAAAGCGAAGCCGATTTTTTATTGGCTATTGATGCTTGTTTATAATTAATTTTCACGCCTTTATATATTTCCGACTGCACTGTTTTATCGCCACGAGATTGTTGGCGCCAGTAGGAGTCGAGAAATTTTTGGCTGCGATCGACCTTTTGGGAGGAAACGGCCAGCAAAAACCCGGCTTGTTGGCCGTTGCTGCTGTCGCCATCGAAATCAGGGTTTGTGACGGCGAGGGTAATTTCGTCACCTATCCAAGGTTGGATATCTCGACTGTAATCCAGACCTGTATTGGCGAGGAAACTTTTTTTGATTTGCTCAAATTCTGCGTGCGATCGACTTCTTTCTTCGGGAGTGGCAAAAACTTGTCGCAATGCTTCGAGGCGATCGGGATTTACCAGCATTGAAGCTAACAAAGGTGCTTGTTTCGAGACAAACACAGCCGCAGCCGGAGTAGTTGTCGGCCCGCCAGCGAGCAAATTCAGGGGAGTGTGAGTTGTCAGCCAGTAAAAACCACCGGCACTCAAGCCTAAGAGTGCCAAGACGCCAGCAATGAGGAAAGAAAAGAACGATCGCAACTTCATACAACAAGGACTAATGACCACAGTCTATTATTAACTATAGCCTTTCTCAGTAAATGAGGTGCTCGTAGGGCATAGGGCATAGGGCATAGGGCATAGGGCATAGGACTTGCCCCCATACCTCACCACGCTTGAGAACCGCTATAGAGTAGCGCATAACCGTGGCTATCGGCAGATACTTTTTGTGCGGTTCGCAAAAAAAAAAGGCTAAAATAAAATATTCTCAATATCTAAAACCAAGTAAAATGCTAACAATATCAACGCCCCCCGAACAGCGAATTTTACTCCCCAATATCAGTTGGCACTTATATGAAAATCTCCTAGGGGAACTGGGCAACAAACGTTCCACCAGAATTGCTTATCATCAAGGTCAATTAGAAATTATGGTGCCACTACCCGAACATGAAAATCGCAACAGGCTGATCGATCGCTTAATTGTAACTCTCATAGAAGAACTCAATCTTGAGTACAACCCCTTTGGCTCGATGACTATAAAAAAACGCAAAAAAGCAGCGGGTAAAGAACCAGATTCATGCTATTATATCCAGAATGAAGCACTGGTCAGAGGGAGAACCGAATTAGACTTTGCTCAAGATCCGCCGCCCGATTTAGCACTGGAAATTGATATTACCAGCAGTTCCTTAAATCAATTCGATTTATATGCAGATTTAGGCGTACCAGAAATTTGGCGGTACGACGGACGAAGCATCAAGTTTTATCAATTGCAAAATGGCGAATATGCGGAGTGCAATTTTTCCCGGGCTTTCCCGATGCTACCGACTGCAAAAGTTGACGAATTTATCGATCGCTGTCAAACTACAGGCGCAACCGCAGCAGTGCGAGAATTCCGGGAATGGGTAAAAAATCAGTAATTGTGTAGTCTACCACCGCACTCCTCGCGCATCGGAAAAATCTGCATCTAGAACCGCCCCCGGATCGAAAACAGCATCAGTTAAATCAGCTTTTCTAAACGACGTTACCGACAACTTTTCTATTTCTTCAACAGCAATAAAAAAGCCGATCGCAGTTAACCCAAGAATTACCCCAGAAACCAAAAACAAGACAATTCCCCTGAGAGTATCTCCGCCCAAAAATGTCACAATACCGCTAGCCCCGATCGCAGCAGCAGCCCCAGCCACAGCCCCCGCCACAATTCCAGCCTCGCACCGAGTCGCAGCAATCGCCGTCGCAGCGGTTCCAGCCACAGCCACAGCCCCCGCATCCGCCCCGGCTATCAGTCCAGTCAAAGCCCCAGCCGCCGTCACTGTCACCGCTGTCACCCCAGCCCTAGCAATCAAATTTCTCACCCGCCTGCGGCTTTGTCCGGTTCTGACACCCTGAAAATTTGCCCCCCTCAAAATCGCCCCGGTGAAATTGCAGCCTCGAATGTCGCAACCGCTGAAATTCGCCCCTGACAAGTCAAGCCCTTTAAAAGAACGGTTCCGCAAGTTTTGGTTAGCAAAATTGAGATTTCGAGGTTGAGTCATTCGATTTTAGATTTTAGATTTTAGATTTTAGATTAACCAACCAAAGGGGTGGGATTATAGATTTTAGATTATAGATTTTAGATTAAGCAACCACAGGGCATTTAAAATAAAGCCTGTGGTTTATAACGAGTTTCCATGTCTCCCATCTCCGAATCCCCATTTTCCCCCGAACAAATTGCCGGTGAAAGACTCACACCTGAAGAATATGAAGAAATCGTTCAGCGTCTTGGCCGCCATCCTAATAAAGCTGAATTGGGAATGTTCGGCGTCATGTGGAGCGAACACTGCTGTTACAAAAATTCGCGGCCACTATTAAAACAGTTTCCCACAGAGGGCGATCGAATTCTCGTCGGGCCTGGAGAAAATGCCGGCGTCGTAGACTTGGGAGACGGCTTGCAACTCGCCTTCAAAATTGAATCGCACAACCACCCGTCAGCAGTCGAACCTTTCCAAGGTGCAGCAACCGGTGTCGGCGGGATTCTCCGCGATATCTTTACAATGGGTGCTCGCCCGATCGCACTTTTAAATTCCCTGCGTTTCGGCAACTTAGACGATGCTAAAACTCAGAGATTGTTCAAAGGCGTAGTATCGGGAATTTCCCATTATGGAAATTGCATCGGAGTACCCACAGTTGGCGGCGAAGTTTATTTCGATCCTGCTTATTCCGGCAACCCATTAGTTAACGTCATGGCCTTGGGTTTAATGGAAACTCAAGAAATCGTCAAATCCGGGGCATCCGGCATCGGAAATCCGGTGCTTTACGTCGGTTCAACTACTGGCAGAGATGGCATGGGAGGAGCAAGTTTTGCCAGTGCCGAATTGACCGACAAATCAATGGACGATCGCCCCGCAGTCCAAGTAGGAGATCCATTTTTAGAAAAATCCTTAATTGAAGCTTGTTTAGAAGCATTCAAAACCGGTGCAGTCGTCGCCGCCCAAGACATGGGTGCCGCCGGAATCACCTGTTCCACATCAGAAATGGCAGCCAAAGGCGGCGTCGGCATTGAATTCGATTTAGACAAAGTTCCCGTTCGAGAAAGCGGTATGGTTCCCTACGAATACCTGCTTTCGGAATCCCAAGAACGGATGTTGTTTGTTGCCCAAAAAGGACGCGAACAGGAATTAATCGATATTTTCCACAGATGGGGATTGCACGCGGTTGTAGCGGGTACAGTGATTGAAGAGCCGATCGTCCGAATTCTCTTTAAAGGCGAAATCGCTGCCGAAATTACCGCAACTGCTTTGGCAGATAACACACCAATTTATCACCGAGAATTGTTGACAGAGCCGCCCGAATATGCTAAAAAAGCATGGGAATGGACGGCGGATTCCCTGCCACAATCCACAGTTAAAGGTATCGAAATTAACGGCATTTTCCAAACTTGGAATCAGATTTTGCTGACGCTTTTAGATACTCCCACCATCGCTTCTAAACGCTGGGTTTATCGCCAATACGACCATCAAGTGCAAAACAATACTGTTGTTTTACCGGGAGGCGCTGATGCTGCGGTTGTCAGATTGCGTCCGCTAGAACCCTGCCACTCTTCCCTTGCTAACGGGCTGGCAGAACCCCCCCAACCCCCCCTTGCTAAGGGGGGGCTAAAGAGAGAAGATGCTGTTTCTGAAGTTTCTGAAAGCAAACAGGAAGAAGAGGTAATTCCTCTATTTACAAAGGCACAAGGTAGGGAAACTCCCAAACTTTCTCCGCCCCTTAGTAAGAAGGAAGTGCCGCAGCAGGGGGTTATTCCCGGAGTTGCTGCAACGGTTGATTGCAATTCTCGTTATGTTTATCTCGATCCTTATGAAGGTGCAAAAGCAGTCGTAGCGGAAGCAGCGAGAAATTTAAGTTGTGTGGGTGCGGAACCTCTCGCAGTTACTGATAATTTGAATTTTGGCAGTCCCGAAAAGCCGATCGGATATTGGCAGTTAGCGTCAGCTTGTCGCGGGATTGCTGATGCTTGTCGGGAGTTGGGAACGCCTGTTACTGGCGGCAATGTTTCTCTTTACAATGAAACGGTTGATGCTGAGGGGAATCCTCAACCAATTTATCCGACTCCGGTAATCGGAATGGTGGGGTTAATTCCCGATTTGACGAGGCTTGCTGGTCAAGCTTGGCTAAAGAAAGGTGATTTAATTTATGTGCTGGGAATGGGGCGGCACGACACGGATGATGACACGGATACACGGATGGATTTGGGTGAATCTTCGCTATCTGAAAATTCCCAAGCGCACGACACGGATGATGACACGGATACAGGCATGGATTTGGGTGAATCTTCGCTATCTGAAAGCTCAAAAATCGAAACTTCTCCTACTTTGGGAGGTTCGGAATATTTAGCGGCAATTCACGGGATTGTAGCTGGGAAACCGCCAAAGATAGATTTTGAGTTGGAAAGAAAAGTGCAATCGGTTTGTCGCGATGGAATTCGCCAAGGTTGGGTATGTTCGGCCCATGATTGTGCAGAAGGTGGAATTGCGATCGCCCTGGCGGAATCTTGTATTTCTGCTAAAATGGGTGCGGAAATACATCTCAGTTTCAATTCGGAAAATGTCGGCCGCTGGGATGAAATTTTGTTTGGTGAAATGGGCAACTGCATTGTAGTTTCAGTCGCACCGAAAAATCAAGAAATTTGGGAAGCTTACCTGCAAGAACATTTGACCAAAATGTGGCACAAAATTGGTTTAGTTTGCTGTGCTGAATCACCTTTGCGGGTTGTGAGTGCTGACAATCAAGTGTTAATTGAGGTGGCGATGGGTGAGATGGGCGATCGATTCTATAATGCGATCGAGCGTCGGATTGCATCTGCCTAATCAGCCCTAGGGGGCCCGTCGCATCGACAATCTGTCAACCAAATCGACAATCCCGCAGCGACGCACCCTACAAATTAGCCGTAGGGTGCGTCGCCCGCAGCAATCTGCAAACCAAATCGACAATCTCATAGCGACGCACAATACAAAAATTTCTACAAATCGCCCTTTCCGGAAACTCTCAGAAAAATTTGTCAAAATAGAGAAAATCCCCAGCATTCCCCAAACCCATGAATCACACCTCTGACAGTAATTCCCCGTTAGACGATTTCATGCAATCCCTAAGCCTCGATGCCCATCAACCACACAACATCGAACATTCCCACAACAACTTACACGACAGCAGCCAAATCCAAAACCTAAACCATCTAGGAATATCAGACATCACCCACAGCGATTGGACTGATACTTCCCACAATTTCAGCCAGCAACATCCCCAAAGCGACTGGACTCACAGCAACGATATTCACCACACAGACAATCAGTGGCAAAATCCCGAAAGCGGATTCGCAACCGAAATGTCAGCAACTAACAGCGATTGGGCCGATACTTCCCACAATTTCAACCAGCAACATTACCAAAGCGACTGGACTCACAGCCACGATATTCACCACCAAGATACTCACCAACACAATTCCGAAACCGGATTTGCATCGGCCACAAATCATCACGACAACCACACAAATGCAGCGCCCCACGTCGTCAATTCCTCCTATTCTAATTCAGGAGACGGCCCATTCATTCACATAGACCGCAGTGGCGACGTGCACCTACACAAACTCGACGGAACCACACAAGTAGTCGGTCACGTACACGGACGAGATTTCTACAACTCAGCCAGCGAACATATCGGATATCTTAGTAAAAACGGACACATTTGTCGGTGGGCCGATGACACATCCGTAGGACGAGTAGAATCAGGGCACATTTATCGAGAAAACGGCAAAGAAGTCGGTCGGGCCGATACCGATTTAGAAGGTGCAGCCCATATGCTATTTGCCGTTCGTGGCGGGACTTATTAGTGCCTAATCTCCAGAAACCGGGTTTTTCGCAAAATCTACGACTCAAACCCCAAATCTCGAAAAAACCCGGTTTCTCAGCCCCGTGAATAACTCCCAATTCACCTACCAAAAGAAATACAAAAATGACAAAAGCATTACCCGGAAAAAAAGGATTGCTAGCCAAAACGGGCGACTTCTTCAAAGCCGCATTCATGCCCGCAGTTTATAGCGCAGACCGCATTTCCGAAACCCAAGCCAGAAACACAGACATAACAATACAAACCAACAAAGAAATCGAAGCAAGCAGGCAAGAACTCCGAATCCAAGAACTTAAATTACAAGAATTTCAGCGACAAGCAAACCTGCAATTTCAAGTCGAAGAAGGCAATCTCAACCGCTCCTTACAATCAGAACTAGCAAGACTCAACCGCGAATCCCAAACCCAAGAAGGAATGCTAAACCGTCAAATGCAAGAACAACTTGCAAAAATAAACCGCGAATTTCAAGCCAACGAAGGCAAACTCAATCGCGAACACCAAATCCAACTAGAAATATTTAGAGCCGAACTCCAAAAATGGTGCATCCAACAGCAAAAAGAACTGCAACTGCACCTCAAAAACCTCGACGCTCAACTCGCCCGCGAACTCCGAATTTATGACCGACAAAGTAGCATCGAAGTAATTCAAGAACAGAAAAGACAAAACAACTCCCCCATTTGGCTAGTCGCCCAAGATATTGTGAACTCCAATCCCGCTCAAAACCCGATTCCCCTGCGAGTTTTTCTCTCCCCTCCCAGCCTGCAATTTGACCGTTCCGGCGATAGCAACGATGCGGCCAAAGGCTTTCCAGACATGGAAAAATTTCTGGGAATTTACCTGCAACAATTCTTTGAAAAATATTCCGCCCAAAAAAGGCCAGTTGAATTTTTATCTGGTGCTTGGACAAGCAAATTCTTTCACAGTCAAGCAGCCACAAAAACCATGTTTCACGGCTTAAAAACCGAGCCGACATTAATTTTAGAATCCGTTGCTGAAGGCGATATTTTTAACCTCAACTTTGGTTATTGGGGTTTAAATTGGGCAACTTATCGCTACAAATCCCCGATTCCCATGCTACCTTGGCGCGAGGTACTTTTTGACTTCGCTAAAGAGCGGGCATTGCAGTGGCAAACTCAGCGACAAGCCTACATTGCTGAGGGCAATAGCGGTGAAGAATTTGATGAACTTTATGGTACTGAAGCTGTTAATAGTTTCTTGCACAACCTCAAAATCATTGAAAGAGAAAAAAAGTGCGAAGCAATCGGAACAGATCCCACAGACATCCCGCGTCCCTACAGCATTCACAAGAAAGATTATGAAAGATTTCAGCAATTTATCGGTGTTTGTCACTGTTTGATTGCCGGATTGCTAGCCGATGAATACTTTTTACTCCACGTCTCCTCAGAAGTGCGACAGCGGCCTCTATTGCCTCAGTTATTACCTAACTTGTTGCGAGATATGCCCTCGGAGGAACAGGCACACTTAGTAGAAATAGCGATTAATTTCTACGAAATGTTGTATAATATTATTGGCGAATCAGAATCAGCATGGATTCCCGAACTGAAGTTAGATTTAGCTGAAGGTTTGCTCGATTTGCCCGATAAGCGTTGGGCGGCTGCACAAATTTTTGAGTCGGTGAAAGCTTGGCTGCAATTGCGCGGTTTGTCGGTACCGGAAGGAAACAAGGAAATCTTAGATGCCTTCGATGCAGTTTTGACAATCGATGATTTGAAATATGTGGGAAAACTGAATAGCGGTTTGGTGGCTGTGGGCAAAACTCGCCAATTTAGCGTGATTGAATCTTGCTACAACCGAGCTATGGCGCGCTGCAAACAGGAAAACTATGCAGCGGCGATTGTCGATTTCAATCAAGTTCTGCAACTTAATGCTAATTTTGCTAAGGCTAATTTCAATCGGGGATTGGCCTATGCAAAATTAGAGCAGTATCGAGCTGCGATTGAAGATTACACCCAATATTTACGACTGGACTCCAACAATCCTGATGCTTGGAACAATCGAGGTAATGCTTATTATAAGTTGGGAGAATACGAGCAGGCAATTGCTGATTACAATCAAGCCTTAAATCTTAATCCAAATTTGTCGGGTGTCGCACACAACCGCGATGTGGCTCAAGGTGTTTGGGATGAGAAAAAACGGCTGCGGCGAGAAGAAGAAGAAAAACAGCAGCTTCGGGCTGAACAAGAACGTCAGCGGAAATTAGCAGAAGAACAAAAACGCCAACGCCTCGTTGAACAAGAACGTCAGCGGAAATTAGCAGAAGAACAAAAACGTCGGGCCGAAGAGGAATCTAAGGGGAAAGAATTTCAGTTCGAGATTGTTACTGTTAACAATCGAGGTCAAGAAGTTAGTCGCAAACCGGGGAAATCTTATCAGAAAGTTGCAGATTTGGGCAATGGGGTAAATTTGGAAATGGTTTATATCCCCGGTGGTAGCTTCCCGATGGGTTCATCTGAAAGTAGTTCGGAACAACCAGTGCATCAAGTAACTGTGCAACCTTTTTATCTGGGCAAATATCCGATTACTCAAGCACAGTGGGAAACGGTGATGGGAAATAACCCATCTAATTTCAAAGGTGCGAAACGTCCTGTGGAAAATGTTAACTGGGATCAGGCTGTGGAATTCTGCCAGAAACTTTCTGAAAAAACAGGGAAGACTTATCGTTTACCTGCGGAAGCGGAATGGGAATATGCTTGTCGCGCGGGAACTACAACGCCTTTCTATTTTGGTGACACCATTACGCCGGATTTAGTTAATTATGATGGCAATCATCCCTACGGTGGTGCGCCGAAGGGACTTTATCGTCAACAAACAACGGATGTGGGGAGTTTTCCGCCGAATTCGTTTGGTTTATATGATATGCACGGCAATGTTTGGGAATGGTGCAGCGATAAATGGCACGATAATTATAACGGCGCACCGACTGACGGAAGTTCTTGGGAAACTGGAACAGATAATAACCGGGTGCTGCGTGGCGGTTCCTGGACCCCTATGCGGTCAATTGCCGTTGTGCCTATCGTAACTGGTATTCGGCGGGCAATCGTCTCTCGGGCATCGGTTTTCGCGTAGCTCTGGTTTCCGCGTAGTCTCCGGTTTTTGGTTCTGTGCTGTAGTCTCCCGCGAGGACTCTTCTTTTCTCTTTTGCCCTTTTGCTCTTTTCCCTCTTGATTCTTTACCCTCTTGGGCGCGTCAGCGCCCTTTAAATTTTTTTTGGGGAAAATGAGGGATGGGGTGAATCAGAACAAGGTTACGCACAAGGACTAAAGAAACCGGGTTTTTCCGCAAAATCTAAGGTTTGAACCAAATATTTTGGCAAAAACCCGGTTTCTGATTATCGCACGAGGATTAAAGAAACCGGGTTTTTCGGGAGATTGAGGGTTGGAATTGAATATTGTGGAAAAAACCCGGTTTCTGGACCTTGCGTAAACTTTTCTTACATTTGATTTAAGTGGCGATTTATTTGAGATTATTAAAGAGTATTCATTTTTCTCGTGCAAGCGAGAGAATGGAGAAGGGACAGGCACTTCCGAGTGCAGCGTGGCGGTTCCTGGAACAACAATGCGGTCAATTGCCGTAGTGCCAATCGTAACAGGAATTCGGCGGGCAATCGTAACTCGAACATCGGTTTTCGCGTAGCTCTGGTTTCCGCGTAGTCTCCGGTTTTTGGTTCTGTGCTGTAGTCTCCCGCGAGCACTCTTCGCTATCAGAACTAGCAGATGGGAATGTGTTAGGCGTGTAAGAAGAGTCCAGACCTGTTCCCGTGATGAAAGCAATTTTATCCGAATATAAAACCGAATCGGGGAGCTTGGTAGGAATTCCGAACAGTTTCCCGATTTACAAGTTTTTTAATTTACAATTATTAAAATACCCGGCGGTTGAAACCGCGTCTACACAAACAAAACCCGCCGGCGCGGGTTAAGATTTTAATGAATGAATTGCCAATTATTCAAAAAACCTATGACTTGATTAAATGGTATGTTCCCATTTTAAACCGACTTCCCAGAGATTACAAGTTTACGCTAGGTAACAGAATAATTGAGGGAATGTACGATTTTCTCGAAGGTTTAATTGTCGCCAGATATGCCTCGGATAAACTATCACTGCTGACAACATTAAATGCTAAGCTCGATATCTTGCGCCATCAAACCAGATTGCTAGTAGATTTTAACGTCATGTCAACAGAACGTTACGAATATGTAGGAAAATTATTCAACGAAATCGGTGCGGAACTCGGCGGCTGGATTAAACAGCAGCGACAAAAGAAATAAGAGCAATGAAACGTTACGGGAACCTTTGGCAAGAAATTGTAGATTTTGGCAACTTGCTGTCAGCCGCCAAGCTAGCACAGCAAGGAAAAAGATTTCGCCCCAACGTCCTTGCTTTCAATTACAACCTAGAACGAGAACTGTCTAAACTGAAAGAAGAATTAGAATCAAAAACTTATCGACCAGGCCCTTATAAAACCTTTGAAATTGTCGAACCCAAACGACGAATGATATCGGCCGCACCTTATCGAGATAGAGTGGTTCACCATGCTTTGTGCAATATAGTAGTCCCCATTTTTGAACGCACTTTTATTCACAATTCCTATGCAAATCGCATCGGTTTTGGGACTCACCGCGCTTTAAGGAGATTCACGGATTTTGCCCGTTCTAGTCGTTATATTCTCCAGTGCGATATCAAAAAATATTTCCCCAGCATAGACCATGAAATTTTAAAGTTATTGGTGCGACATAAAATTAAATGTCCCGATACATTATGGTTGATTGATACAATTATCGATAATAGCAACCCGCAGCAATCTGTAGTAGAATATTTCCCAGGAGATGATTTGCTATCGCCACTGTCGAGACGCAGGGGTTTGCCAATAGGCAATTTGTCGAGTCAGTTTTTTGCTAATGTTTATCTAAACGGGTTTGACCATTTTATTCAAGAAAAGTTAAAATTTTCTAAATATGTCCGCTATGTAGATGATTTTGCCTTGTTTGGCGATGACCGTTTGCTGCTGCAAGATGCTAGAGTAGCGCTTGAGGAATATTTGGTTAACTTGCGGGTAACAATTCATCCGATCAAAAGTCAGTTATTCGAGACAAAAGAGGGAGCCAACTTTCTTGGGTTTCGGGTGTTTCCAGATACCATCCGCGTCAGACAAGAAAGTTTGCGTCGGGGCAGTCGTCGGTTGAGGTGCTTGCAAAAAGAATACGCGAATGGTGAAATAGAGTTAGCAAAATTGTCTCGGTCAGTTCAAAGTTGGGTGGCGCATCTCGAACACGCGGACACTTGGAATCTGAGACAAAAAATCAAAAACTACCTTTCAGAGGGGTTCATCTGAAAAGAGTTCGGGAAAACCAGTGCATCCAGTAACTGTTTAACCTTTTTTCGGTTTTGTGTTGTAGTCTCCCACGAGGGCTCTTCTCGATCGAGCTTGATAACTGATAGACATATCGCCTTACAATATCAAATAGCTACACAATTCATAAATCCCCAAATTTATATGACAATCGAAGAATTAGAAGTACAACTCCTGGCCTTAACGGCGATCGAAAAAGCTGAGGCGATCGGCATCTTAACTCAAAGCCTGAAAAACAGCGGCCGCCCGATAACCAAAACTCCCGGCGTAATGGGCGGTGATGCTTGTATTGACAAAACTCGCATTCCCGTTTGGTTGCTCGCCAGCTATCGCAATGACGGCGCTACCGATGCTTTTATTCTAGACTGCTACCCCCATCTCAGTGCTGCTGATTTGGTAAATGTTTGGGCTTATACTGAAGCTTATCCTGACGAAATTGAGTCAGCAATTCGACAGCAAGATGATGCTGACGAAATCTTAGATACACCGGAAAATATCAAATAAACCTATGGCACGTCTCTATGCAGACGAACACTTTCCCCGACAAGTTGTGCAAAATCTGCGATCTTTGGGCCATGATATCCTGACTGTTCAAGAAGCAGGAAATGCTGGACTACCTGATGAGGATGTATTAGTATTTGCCATCAGTGACAATCGAGCTGTTTTGACCATCAATCGGCGCGATTTCTTTCAACTGCACAAGCTGAAACCTGACCATTGCGGTATTATTGCCTGCACGCGAGATGACGATATGCCTAGACTGAGTGCGAATATTAATGATGCGATATCTACTGCTGAGATACTGACGGGGAAAGTGATTCGTGTCTATCGTTCTGGGCCGCCGTCCATATCTTAATTGAATTTAATAATTCTATCTACAATCTCCAAGTAAGATGCAAATCTCACATATCCCCACCCTACAAATTAGACTACTGGACGCACTCCGCCTTCATAAGCGGGTTTTTTACCGAATCTACGAGAGCGAACGAAGTATTTTCATAAAAAAAAACCGGTTTCTGGGCCCCATGCGTAAGTCCTATACAATATAAACAATATCATTCCTAAAATAAATGATTTGCTGTATCAATCCCGACTGCCCCAATCCTCAAAACCCCGACGGGCAAACATATTGCATCAGTTGTGGCCTTCAACTCGTACCCATCCTGCGAAATCGTTTCCGCACGATCAAACTTCTCGGTCAAGGTGGCTTCGGCAGAACCTATTTAGCAGAAGATATTGATAGACTAAATCAACCCTGTGTCGTTAAACAATTAGCACCCGATGTCCAGGGAACTTGGGCGATTAACAAAGCGGTAGAATTATTTCAGCTAGAAGCTAGACAACTGCAACAGCTAGGACAACATCCCCAAATTCCATCCCTTGATGCCTACTTTGAAGACAACAAATATTTGTATCTCGTACAACAGTTTGTGGATGGGGATAATTTGTTGACGCTTTTCCAAAATCAGGGAATTTGGCAAGAAAGCCAAGTTAAGCAACTATTACTCGAACTTCTACCTGTTCTCAAGTTTATTCACGAACAAAAAATTGTTCACCGAGATATCAAGCCTGAGAATATTATGCGCCGTCGCAGCGACGGTTTGTTAATGCTGATTGATTTCGGAGTTTCCAAACAGTTGTCGGGAACAGTGATATCGCGACAGGGAACGCAAATTGGTTCGCATGGTTATGCACCGCTTGAACAAATGCAAGGGGGTGAAGCTTATGCAGCCAGCGATTTGTTTAGCTTGGGGGCGACGGCTTTTCATCTACTGACGGGGGTACATCCTTATGGTTTGTGGACGGAACACGGTTATAGCTGGACTGGAAATTGGCAGCAACATTTGAAGAGTCCCATAGACAAGGAATTGGAATTAATTTTATCTAAGTTGTTGGCAAAAGATATCCAGCAGCGCTATCAATCAGCAGAGGAAGTTTTCAGAGATTTTCAACGTCAGTCTGGACAATCTCCCGCACCGACACCAATTCCCACAATTCCTGTGATTCCACAGCACTCTTTGCCGTTACGAACTAACACAACAAGGCGAGGTTTCTTGCAATTAGCGGGTTTTGCTGGGGGAGGATTTGCATTAGCTGTGCTGAGTCAAAGTTTGTTGAACAACAAAACTTCTTCATCTTCACCAAATCTTCCACCTTCATCCAAAAATGCGGCCCCATCTCCTAAATCATCAGCTCAAAAATCATCTCCAAAAACTACAGCCAAAAGTTCATCGCCCAAACCCTCTCCACAATCTGTAGCAGAAAGTCCATCGCCAAAACCATCTCCAAAACCATCTCCAAAACCATCTCCAAAACCCGCACCAGAAACTCCAAAACCTACGCCATCTTCCAATGCTTTAAAAAGCTTTACTTTTGAAACAGTGACAGTCAACTCAACGGGGCAAATTGCCAACCGCCGTCAAGGAAAAGCACAGGCTTTTATAGAAAATATGGGGAATGGTATTACTCTAGACATGGTAGCAATTCCTGGTGGCAGTTTTGTGATGGGTTCGCCCGATACGGAAGCCGGACGAAGTAGTTATGAAGGGCCGCAGCGTACCGTGAATATCCCTGCTTTTTTTATGGGTAAATATGAGATCACTCAAGAACAATACCAAGCGGTGATGGGAAATAACCCTTCTGAGTTCAAAGGTGCGAAACTTCCTGTCGAAAAAGTAAGCTGGAATGACGCTGTGGAATTCTGCAAGCGGCTTTCTAAAAAAACAGGCAAGACTTATCGCTTACCTTCAGAAGCGGAATGGGAATATGCTTGCCGCGCCGGAACTAAAACACCTTTCTATTTTGGTGAAACAATTACCCCAGATTTAGTTAATTATAATGGCAATAATCCCTACGCTGGGGCATCGAAGGGACTTTACCGCAAACAAACAACTGATGTCGGGAATTTTTTACCCAATGCTTTTGGACTTTATGATATGCACGGAAATGTTTGGGAATGGTGCAGTGATCTCGATAACGATCGAAGCGATCGCCGGGTGCGGTGTGGCGGTTCCTGGAAGGACGCTGCGGTGAATTGTCGCAGTGCGTATCGTCTTAGCAATTTGGCGGGCGATGGTTACTCGGACATCGGTTTTCGCGTGGCTTTGGTTTCCGCGTAGCCGGTTGAAGCCGTAGGGTGCGTCGCCCGAAACAATCTACAAGTTCGATCGACAATCTCGCAGCGACGCACCGCGAGAGTCAGTCAGGTGCGTCGCCATCTCAAATTTGTAAATTCCACCCTTAAATCTCGCAGCGACGCACCCTACAATAACGGAAATCGATCAAACCTGGTTTATTTTCGTTAAAATATGCCAAGGTCACACATCAGGAAGGATAAAAAATATGACCCTCAATCTTCCTCTTCCCGATTCAATTCAAAATTTTATTAACGAACAAGTGGCAATCGGAGGCTACAGTAATGCAGCGGAATACATCTTGCACCTAATTCGCCAAGAACAAGCAAGATCCGCGCGGGTTGAGTCGTTATTGTTGGCTGGTTTGGATAGTGGCAATTCTCTAGAGATTACCGATGATTGGTGGGAGCAAAAACGGGCTCAGTTGGTGCAGAAACTTGACCCACAGCAGCAATGACTAAACGGATTGTCATTACACCAAGAGCGAGTCAAGATTTAGACGAAAATTTTGCTTATATTGCTCAAAATAATCTTGATGCTGCATTGCGTTTTTTTGATGCAGCACGTCAGACCTTTGCGAGATTGGCTCAAATGTCGGGAATGGGTCGCCTGTATCCGGTTCAAAATCCACGGTTGGAGGGTTTGCGAAGATTGTCAGTTAGGGGTTTTGAGAATTATCTGATTTTCTATCTGTCTTTTGATAACTATATTAAGGTAGTGAGAATTCTGCACGCCGCGAGAGATTTAGAGGAAGTTTTGTCAGGAGATGAAGCTGATTGACTTTGTAGAGTAGGAAAATTTTTCAGGCTGCAAACTCTCCATCCCACCGTTAACTCCTGTCGAGATTACTTAATACTCGATCGCGCCCAAAATTGACATTACATGGTCGCACAGATTCCCATGATAATATAGTATGTCAATCTCACAGAAAAGTCAAGCTCGATCGCCCTTAAATCCTAATATTTGAAAAAGCCCATCAAGCAAGTTTCTAATTTATTTTCCATTGCACGATCGCCTATCTCTTCGTTCCCCTCTCCTGAGACGAGAGTTTTACTTTTAAGCGATTTCAAGAGACTGCTGGCGAATTTAAAAATTGTTTCACCCCTTACCCCCTAAAAATAGTGGCTTTGGACTAAATATTTAATTAACCATATAGCTATTAAGTAGCCAGAACGAAAGAAAATGCTGCATTCGTGATGTGAGGGGTAACACCCTTGGTGAATTCGCCAACAGTATTTTTCAATCGCCGAATCCCTCGCCCACAATTAATCAAGGTTAATATAGGATCAGGGGGCGATCGATACTACAATGCCATTGAACGCCGCATCGCTTCTGTCTGAAATGCTACACGAGTTGGAAATAATGACAGATCCGTGGCAAGATTAAGGGAATGTTAAGTTATGCGACGCCTTCGCAAACAAGATTTCCCGCTGAAACTGTCCCCCTAACCCACCTTCCCCATTAGGAACCCACCCATCTATGATTCCCAACCATTCCTTCGCGGCTGACGAGCATTCTAGCAAACCCGACAAGCCCGAGGAAGCTTGTGGCGTTTTCGGTATCTACGCACCGGGTGAAGATGTCGCCAAGTTGACCTACTTCGGTTTGTATGCCTTGCAGCACCGGGGTCAGGAATCAGCAGGGATTGCCACCTTTGACGGTGAAAAAGTACACCTGCACAAAGATATGGGACTGGTTTCCCAAGTCTTCAACGAATCGAGTTTAGGTCACTTGCCCGGTAACTTAGCCGTAGGACACACTCGCTACTCTACTACCGGCTCGTCGCGCGTGGTCAACGCTCAGCCTGTGGTTGTCGAAACTCGTTTGGGAAGTCTGGCATTAGCACATAACGGGAATCTTGTCAATACAAAAGAATTGCGGGAAGAATTGCTGTCTCGGAAGTGCGAGTTTGTCAGCACGACGGATTCAGAGGCGATCGCAGTGGCGATCGGTTCCGA
Organism: Microcoleus sp. B13-B6; assembly: GCF_036705405.1. Classification (NCBI taxonomy): domain Bacteria; kingdom Bacillati; phylum Cyanobacteriota; class Cyanophyceae; order Oscillatoriales; family Microcoleaceae; genus Microcoleus; species Microcoleus sp. B13-B6. The sequence goes on along the minus strand of NZ_JAUBUJ010000081.1, from coordinate 11,212 downwards.
GGTAGACAAGGGCAAAGACTGGCTGGAAGCAGCGATCAGTGCGTTTGCTATGTGCCAAGGAGCCTTTAGTTTGACGATCGCCACTCCCAAAGGCGTGATGGGAGTCCGCGACCCCCAGGGCGTCCGCCCGCTGGTAATTGGCATCCTCCCCACAACTCCGGTACGATACGTTTTAGCATCGGAAACTTGTGGCTTGGATATTATCGGTGCTGAATTTTTGCGGGACGTAGAACCGGGGGAATTAGTTTGGATTACAGAGGAAGGTATGGCTTCCTTCCACTGGAGTCAGCAGCAGAAGCGCAAACTTTGCATCTTTGAAATGATCTATTTTGCTCGCCCCGATAGCCAAATGGAAGGTGAAAGTTTGTACAGCTACCGCCTGCGGATCGGGCGTTTGTTGGCAGCAGAATCTCCCGCTGATGCTGATATAGTCATCGGCGTTCCCGATTCTGGAATCCCCGCCGCGATCGGCTTTTCTCAAGCTTCCGGCATTCCTTACGCCGAAGGATTGATTAAAAACCGCTACGTGGGGCGCACTTTTATTCAACCGACTCAGACAATGCGCGAGTCAGGAATCCGCATGAAACTCAACCCTCTCAAAGATGTCTTGGAAGGGAAGCGGGTAATTATTATCGATGATTCGATCGTGCGCGGTACAACCAGTCGCAAAATCGTCAAAGCCTTGCGGGATGCTGGCGCAACCGCAGTTCACATGAGAATTTCTTCGCCACCGGTGACTCATCCGTGTTTCTACGGGATCGACACCGACAATCAAGATCAGTTGATTGCTGCTACTAAGTCAGTCGCAGAAATCGGCATCCAAATAGGGGTAGATTCTTTGGCTTTCTTGAGTTGGGATGGAATGCTGAAGGCGACTAACGAAGACCCGATGAGTTTTTGTTCGGCGTGTTTCACTGGTGATTATCCGATCGACGTTCCAGAAATGGTAAAACGGTCTAAGCTCATATTAGAAAAAGCTGCAACCTAGAAAATCCAAAAGCGAGAAAGCGATCGCCCGTCACTTTCCGCAATTTAGGGATTTTCAAGTTTTTCTGGTAAGTCATTGCCAGAATGTGTGTAGAAATGTTACATTAACTTAGCTTTAGCAATTCTTGCAGAATTGGTGAACTGTAGTAAACAGTCGCTTGGGCACCACTTGTGTGAAACCCAACACTCGGATTGGAGATTGGAGATTGGAGATTTGAGACTTGTGCTTGAATCTAAAATCGCCAATCTAAAATCGATGGTTTTTCCCTACACTCTCGTTCACAATTCCTGCTCGAAACGCTGTATGCTACCTGCAGACTGGAGGTAGTTCCTCCAGATGTCCACTCTCAGATGGAAGTCGCATTTCGCACCAACAACGGGCACATGAGATTTTTTCAGATAACAGGGTCGATCGCACTAATTTTTCCGACACAAGTATTCGACAAGCCAACTTGCTTGAGAATCGCGGACGGGCTATTCATGCGAACTAAATAACTTTAGAAACCCTTGCAGAGTAAAAATATGGCTCCTTGCAGGTTGAATGTTACCTCACCTGCATAGGGGATACAACCCCCCGACTCCTGTCCGGGAGAGCCAAAAAATTTAGATATTAGTTAACCCCCCAGATTCATCTGTGGAGTGAATCTAAAATCTAAAATCTAAAATCTAAAATCGATTGACTGTTAAAAGAAGGCGGAATGCGGTTTCTCAAGTCAGCTTAAATCGGAAACTTCGTGCAATCAAATACTGTTCTCAATCCCGCGAGCAATCCAGGCTCATCCTCTCGTACAACAGAGTTACCTTTTACTCTTGCTGATATCAAGGCAGCCATTCCAGCCCACTGTTTTGAGCCCTCGGCATGGAAATCTCTGGCTTATTTCTTTTTAGATATTGGCATCATCGCAGGTTTGTATGCGATCGCCTACACCCTCGATTCCTGGCTCTTTTATCCAATCTTTTGGTTGATGCAAGGAACCATGTTTTGGGCATTGTTTGTAGTGGGCCACGACTGCGGACACGGTTCATTTTCTAAGAGCAAATGGCTCAACAACCTGATCGGACACCTTTCCCACGCTCCAATTCTCGTGCCCTTCCACGGTTGGCGGATTAGTCACAGAACCCACCACGCAAATACAGGCAGCTTAGATAACGATGAAAGCTGGTATCCGGTATCGGAAAGCAAATACAATCAAATGCCTTGGTACGAAAAGCTAGGACGCTTTTATTTGATGTTATTTGCCTACCCAATTTATCTATTTCGGCGATCGCCCGATCGGGTAGGTTCTCACTTCATGCCCGGTAGCCCGATTTTCCGTCCCTCCGAAAAATGGGATGTGTTGACGAGTTCCGCATCCTTGGTACTGATGGTAGGCTTTTTAGGCGCGCTAACCTATCAGTTTGGTTGGCTGTTTTTACTCAAGTTCTACTTGGTTCCCTATGTAGTGTTCGTGATGTGGCTGGATTTGGTAACATTCCTGCACCACACTGAGGCGGATATTCCTTGGTACCGCGGAGATGATTGGTATTTCTTGAAAGGTGCATTGTCTACGATCGATCGCGACTACGGAATCATCAATTCCATCCATCACGACATCGGCACCCACGTAGCCCACCACATTTTCTCGACAATGCCGCACTATCACTTGAAGGAAGCAACGGAAGCAATTAAACCAGTGTTGGGCGATTATTATCGCAAGTCAACCGATCCAATTTGGAAGAGCTTTATTCGCTCTTACTGGGATTGTCATTTTGTCTCCGATACAGGTTCTGGAGTTTACTACGAATCACCTAACAGTCGGCGATCTGCTGAAGTTAAGTAGTTTAAAGAAACAATAGAATACGTAAAAACTCGGCTTCTTAAAGAAACCGGGTTTTTCTTTTTTGCGCGTGTTTGATAATAAAATGTTCCACATCTGGAGGGGTGACAAGCCACCCCAAACCCAGAGGTCTCTTCTTTGTGGAACAGGCCGGAAAGCCTGTTACGAAAAAATATATCAGCCACTGGTTTTTACCCCAAACATCCGGGATAGCCGACAGTTTTTAAATTTAAGACTGCGATTTTTCCAAAGCTTGTATTACTACTTCAGCCTTTGCAGTCCAACCAATAATACCGCCTTGGGCGCGAATCATATCGATCGCACTCTGTTTAAACTCTGGAAAGTAGCTGGCTGTAGCATCCTCAACAAGTAAACATTCAAACCCCCGATCGTTAGCCTCACGCATAGTTGTTTGAACGCAAACCTCAGTCGTGACTCCAGTAAAAATTAGGTGAGTAATCGCTTTTTCACGAAGAATTAATTCCAAATTAGTGTGATAAAAAGCGCCCTTGCCTGGTTTATTAATTACTATTTCATCAGGCATAGGTGTCAATTCTGAGATAATTGAATTCCCCGGCTCCCCCAAAATTAAAATTCGTCCCATTGGGCCTCGATCGCCAATTTTTAGTTTACTTTGACCCCGCTTTTGCTTAGAGGGAGGACAATCAGAAAGGTCAGGTTGATGACCTTCAATAGTGTGAACAATAGGGAGATGGCGATCGCGAAATGCCTCTAACAACAGCTTTACCGTTGGTACGATCGCCTGTAGTTGGCTGACATCATTGCCTAAAGCTTCACCAAATCCCCCAAGCTCCAAAAAATCTCGCTGCATATCGATGATAACCAAAGCCACCCCGCCAGAGACTGGCAGTTCATAATCATAAGGTTGGGCAGATATTAAGACCATAACGATATAGGTTTTTCCCAAATTACTAGGACTATGCAGCCAGCTTGGCTGACAACACTGTGATTACTGTTAGGCGGGTTAATCACAAAAGTTCCGGCTTGGTGTTCGCCATTTTGGTCAGTTTGCGATCCAGTTAGTACGTAAATATGTTCAAAACCAGTATGGGTGTGCCTTGGGACACTCGCTCCCGGCTGATACCTCAGCAGAGCAGCAGCCGATCCACTTGTGTTGTCACCATAAAGTCGGTAGATTTCCACCCCATCACGAAATGGTTGCCAAGCCAACTCATTCTGCCACGCGGCGATATTAGGTAAATCCTTAAGGAGCAAAGTTTTGTTCAGTAGTTCAGTCATAGGTATTCCCAAATTGATTAGTGTCCTGCCATACTCTTACCGATCTGAACAAAATCTGCATCTGCGATCGCACTTTCATAAGTAAAATTCCCGCCACTTATTACTAGAATTCGATCGGACAACTTCAGCAGTTCATCTAAATCTTCGCTCACCAATAACACAGCTACACCTCGGTTGCGAGCCTCAATAATCTGACCGTGAATGTACTCCACAGCAGCAAAATCTAGACCAAAGCAAGGATTAGCGGCAATTAGTAACCTAATATGTTCGGAAGAGAGTTCCCGCGCTAACACTGTGCGCTGTACATTTCCCCCCGACAGATTGCCGATAGGCGTATCTGGCGAAGGCGTTTTAATTTTGAAAGTATTAATTAAGCTCTTAGCCGCCTGCCTAATTTCTTTCAGGATGAGTAAGATACTTGCTTTAGCTTGGGGAGGGCGGTCAAACGTCCGCAGCGCTAAATTTTCTGCCACACTCATGTGTGGCACACAAGCATTATGAAGCGGTTCTTCTGGTAGTGCGAAGACCTGATGTTTAAACATTTCGGCTCGTGTTGCTGTATAAACTTCGCCATTGACCAGCACATTTCCACCTGTAGCAGAACGCTGACCAGCCAACACCTCCACCAGTTCCCGCTGACCATTGCCTGATATACCTGCAATCCCAACGATTTCGCCGCTGTGAACTGTGAGATTTACTCCTGTCAATACCTCCAGACCGTTGTCTTTATTGGCATAAAGGTCTTTAACTTCAAGGATAGGAATAGTCGTTGGGGGGGCTGTCTTTTCAACTTGTTTTGGCTCACGCCTTTCACCCATCATCATTTCAGACATATCCGAGACAGTCAGATCCTTTACCAAACCCTGACCTGCAAACTTCCCTTTACGCAGCACCGTGATGCTATCGCAAAACGCCATCACTTCCCGGAATTTGTGACTGATAATTAACACGCTTAATCTTCCAGCAGTAACTTCTGCGCGCAGTAAACCTAAAACCTCATCAGCTTCCTGCGGAGTAAGCACCGAAGTAGGTTCGTCCAAAATCAAGATCCGACTCTGAAGATATATCTGTTTAAGAATTTCTAGCTTTTGTTTTTCCCCAGCAGCTAATTGAAAGACCGGCGTATCTAGAGGAACTCGGAAAGGAGCAGTTTTCATAAAAGCCTTTAACCGATCGTACTCGGCTTTCCAGTTAATCAAATTGGGGCTATCAAAGCGGGACAAAACCAGATTTTCCGCTACCGTCATCGCAGGCACAGAGGTGAAGTGCTGGTAAACCATGCCAATGCCGTACTTATGAGCATCGCGAGGACTTGCGATCGTGCTTTCCTGTCCATCAATTAAGACTTTGCCTGAAGTAGGAGTATAGAAACCCATCACACATTTAACAAGGGTACTTTTGCCTGCTCCGTTCTCGCCCAGCAAAGCATGAAACGTCCCTGGTTTTAGCGTCATCGAGAAGTTATCAAGTGCAGTCATCGTGCCAAACCGCTTAGTCATGTTAACCACCTCTAGTTCTGGTGGTTGAATAAAGTTTTGAATTTGGAATTTTGAGTTGTCAATTTCCAGTGCTAATTTTCGATCTATAGAATCAGTTACTTCCGTCATGTTTTTGTCTCCTTTGTAAAGTTTTCAGCTTATCGGCTACTTATGAGATTTAAATTTTTAGTGAGACCGCCCGGTTCATTTCACTGTTTTAAGTATTAACCTCACGTAGTAATATTTGCCGTCTTATCTGCGTCTATCTGTTTTCATCGGCGGTTAAAATTTAACCCCTGATTCCTACCGATAAAGTTTCACATTACTCTTAAACTCCAATACGCTTGGGCCCGAGCCCGATCCCCCCTAGCCTAGGGCGGGCACGGGGAGTAGGGGTCGCACCGCCCCTACGAAGGGGGGGACAAGAACTTACTTAAAGTCAACCCCTACTCCCCTTCTTAAGGGAAATTTAGGGGGATATCCGAAGAATAAACAGTTTTAACTGAACCGTATTGTCTTAAACTCCCGTTCCCACCTAACATAATATAACTTGACTTTTTCCTCAAAATTCATCATTCAAAGCTTTGATAAATGCTTCTGAATCAGCAACCGTTCCAAACACTCCTCCCTGCATCTGGATCATCTTAAGTGCCGCCAAATGGTTGCCATAATCTGTTGCGCCTGTACAGTCAGATAAGAGCAAACATTCATAACCGCGATCGTTTGCATCTCGCATTGTGGTATGCACGCAGACATCGGTTGTAATGCCAGCCAAAACAATATTTTGAATGCCCTTACGTTTCAGTAACAGATCTAGATCCGTAGCATAAAACGAACCTTTTCCAGGCTTATCAATCACCGCTTCTCCAGGCAAAGGCGCGAGTTCTGGAATGATTTCCCAGCCTGCTTCACCTCGAACGAGAATTCTACCGCAGGGGCCGGGATCGCCAATTTCGGCGTTAATTTGGCGCGATCGCCACTGCTTGTTTTCTGGTAAATCTGCTAAGTCGGGGCGGTGTCCTTCGCGGGTGTGCATGATATGGAAGTGCTTCGCCCGTGCCACTTCTAAGACTTGCTTGATTGGCTCAATAGGAGCGCGAGTCAGTGACAAGTCGTAGCCCATCTTATCAACATATCCACCAATGCCGCAGAAATCAATTTGCATATCAATTATCAGCAGCACCGTATTTTCTGGGCGCAAATCGCCATTGTAAGGATAAGGATATGGTTCAGCTTCTACAAAACGTCCCATGTTTATCTTCCTTGCGATAAATTCCTGTTTTATGTGCTAGTTCCTAAAGATCCAGGCGCGCCGGTCAAAGTTCGTTTCGGCGAACAAGTAATAATCATGATCGCCAGCGTCAGGATGTAGGGCGAAGCATTGAATAAGTAGTAATAGGAATCGACCCCTACTGATTGCAAAGCGGGGCCGATCGCCTGCGCCCCCCCAAATAGCAACGAGGCGTATAAGCACTGTACAGGATTCCAACGGGCAAAAATTACCAGCGCTACCGCCATCAGTCCTTGACCACTAGAGATGCGTTCTGTCCAACTACCGGGATAGTAAAGGGATAAATAAGCACCACCAATTCCAGCTAAGAAACTGCCCGCGATAATGCAGAGCATACGAACTTTATTAATCGAGATTCCCATTGCTTTGGCAGCATCTGGACTATCCCCAACTGCACGAATAAATAACCCCCAGCGAGTTGATTTAAAGAACCACTGCATTAGAGGGGCGATGGCTACACCTAACAAAAATAGGGGACAAATTTGTAGCGCTGATTGCACCGGACGCAGATGACTCCAAGCACCCAGAGGTAAACTAGGCAACTGGGTGGCACTTGGTTGAATAAAAGGTTTGCCAAAAAAGAAAGCAATGCCGCTACCAAAAATAATCATGGCGATGCCTACGGCAATGTCGTTTACTTTTGGTTGTATGCACAGCCAAGCGTGGATACAACCTAGTACCATGCCAGCTAGGCCAGCGGCTAAAACACCTAACCAAGGCGATCCAGTCTGATAAGAAATAGCATAGGCACTCATCGCACCCGTTAACAGTGTTCCTTCTAACCCCAAATTAATTTTGCCGCTTTTTTCAGTCAGGCATTCACCCAAACTGACGAACAAAAATGGAGCGCTACCCCGCAAAGTTCCTGCCAAGATACCTAAAGGTACTCCCCACCAACCTAATACTTCTGCTGCCATTGTGGATTCCTCCGATTTGAGATTTTGGCTTAATACCCATTTTTTATGAGGTTGGATAGAATCCGATCCCCCCTAGCCCCCCTTAATAAGGGGGGGACAAGATTCTTCTCTTTCGTCCCCCTTCTTAAGGGGGATTTAGGGGGATCGAGATATGTGCAACTTCACATTAAATTGGCTTAACGTATTGCTTAGACAGTGGCTACTGATGGCTGCTCGCTAGAAGGTGGCTGCTGAGGGCGATCGGTTGACTGTTCTTTGAAAAATGGCAAACGTCCGTAGAGCGATTCGCTATACAGAACTACCAAAAAGACCAAACCTTGGAACACTAAAACCGTTGCATCGGGCAGTCCATGTGCTCGTTGCAAGATGCCACCACTAGCCAGAATGCCGCCAAGCAGAATTGCCACAATAGTCGCAGCCAGAGGGTTGTGTCGAGCAATGAATGCAACTAAGATACCGCTGTAGCCATAGTTAGCATTAAGTGATTCGTTAGCTCGACCATGCACGGCGGCGACTTCCACCATGCCTGCCAAACCCGCACAAGAGCCAGCTAGGAAACAGATTGCCATTGTCAACTTGCCGACAGGAAGTCCGGCAATTCGAGCAGCGCGGATGTTGCCTCCTGCTGTCCGCGCTGCAAAGCCAAATGTAGTACGTTGGATCAGGAAGTAGGCGATCGCACAAGCAACCAACCCATAAATTAGGCCGTAGTGAACGCGGGTTCCTGGAATATTTCCTAACATATTCACATCAGGAATCGGGTAACTAGAAATTTTATTGACACTGCTGGGGTCACGCATCACGCCGCCGACTAAATGATTCAGCAGGGCGATCGCAATATAGTTCAACAACAAGCTGCTAATTGTCTCATTCACTGCCCGGTAATAGCGCAAAGCTCCCACTGCACCAATCCACACACCTCCACAGACAATTGCTGCCAGCGCCATTGCAATTTGGACTAACGTCGGCGGTGCAGAAGATAAAGCCAGTCCAGCGGCTACAGCCCCCAGACCCCCAACTACTAAAGCGCCTTCGTTGCCGATAATCATCAACCCCAAACGGGCAGGCAAAGCCGTACACAGGGAACTCAACATCAACGGTGCAGCCCTGATCAGGGTGTTTTGGAATGAATGCCAACTGCCAAACGCTGCTTTGTAGATTGAGGCATAGACAGCAAAGGGATTAGATCCAGCCCCAGCACAAAAAATTCCAAACAATACCAATGAGAAGAGGATGGCGGCGATCGGGATACCAACCGCTTCCAAAGTTGTACGCCAGTTTTGACGGTTAATCATCATCATAATAAAACATGAATTACTAAGAAAATGATGAGTGTTGAATGAAAAACTTGCTTGTATAGCAGTTGCCGACGGGCGTGAAATACTTTCTTAGGAATGAGAATTAAATAACTTACAATGCGTGATAGTTCTTGTGGGATGGGCGTCCCGCCCGTCCAGAAAGGGCGGGCTATAAGCCCAACCCCTACTCCCCACAAACTTCTGTAAATTATTTAATTCGCGATCCTAATTAACTCGTAACTTTGCCGATGACGCCTGATGCCAGCCAATTCATCTTTTCTAGTTCTGCGTCTTGCTGCTTGTAATCCTTACCTTCAGCAATCACAACTTTCCCGGTGTTATCTTTTATTTCCCCCTTATAAATGACCATGCTGCCATCAAGAAACTTACTCTTAGCAGCATCAGCATCTTTTTGCGCTTCGGCAGTTACGGCGCTACCGTAGGGCGACAGCTTCAAAAAACCATCCTTCAAACCACCACGTACTAAATGGGGAATGCCTCCGTTCATTAGCGTCTTGCCAGCATTAAGCATTTCAGCATACTTAGAATAGACATTCGTCCAGTCCCACTCGGCACCTGTTAAATATCCCTTGGGCGCAAGTTGGGCTTGACTCGCATGGTAGCCAGTACAGAAAATGCCTCGTTTCTCAGCCGTTTCTATCACCACTTTGGGGCTATCTACGTGACAGGTAATTACATCAACACCCTGGTCAGCCATACTATTAGCAGCATCAGCTTCTTTAACAGGCAAAGACCAATCTCCTGTAAAAATCACCTGAGTTGTAACTTCTGGCTTAATGCTACGTGCCCCTAATGTAAAGCTATTGATATTGCGTAATACTTGCGGTATGGGTTTAGCAGCAATAAATCCTAATTTTCCGGTTTTGGAAGCGTGGGCGGCAACAATGCCTGCTACGTACTCACCCTCATCAATGTAGCCAAAATAGCTGCCAACGTTATTTGGATGCTTACCTTCCTGATAAAGTCCACCGCAGTGGAAGAATTGCACCTCCGGGTAATCCTTTGCCAGTTTCAGAATATGGGGGTCAAAGTACCCGAAGGACGTAGGGAACAGAACCGTTGCCCCATCCTGTTCGATCATGTTCCTCATGGTTTCTTGTACCGCCGTAGTTTCAGGAACATTTGCTTCCTCTACGGTTTTTACCCAGGCTAATTTTGAAACCCCAGCGTTCCCTTCGGCTTGGGCTTGATTGTAGCCGTAGTCATCTTTTGGGCCAACATAAATAAATCCCATCACAATTGGCTTATCTTTGCCAGGCGAGTTTGCTTGAACCTCTTTAGCAGGAGTACATCCAGTCCAAAGGCGCGAGGTGACTGCAAACGCTGTAGTAGATAAAATCCCACGAATTACTTGACGCCGAGGTATAAACAATGACTTTTTGGCACTCATTCTCTATGTTCTCACTAAAAGTATTTAAGAGGAATTCATAGCTAAGCTGTAACGCTTATACTTGCTGGGAATTGCTAGATAGATTCACGCTACATTTGCCAGCTTTTAGTCGAGCTATTCAGCAATGAGATTAAATGCGTTAATAACTATTTACATTCACATCACATCGTGAATTTAATGAAAAAGATACATGGTAAACCAAAACTAATTCTAATATAAAATTAGTTTTTGCTGGAAAGGTTCTTTTAGGAAAGTCGAATCCCCTAAAAATTAATGATGTTTATCTTATACCAAATACTTTTAGTGGTAAGTTTTTTTATAAAAACTTAATAATATTCGCCAAATTGTCTCCCAAAAAGTTCGCTAGAAACAAAATTAAACAATAATGTTCACCACAAACAAAAAATATTTTTTGAGTTCGGACAGGCAACTAGCTTTTTAGTCTTGGACGCAACTTAAAAATAAGTCTAGGCTGAATCAAAAACAATAGAAATCGATCTTATAAAATCAGAAAAACTGTTATTGATTTCTAATAACAGTCAATAATCCGAGCAAGTTTTATGAGGACTGAAGTCTTCACTACCAACTCTATAACGGTTCTTGTACCGGAGATGTTGCATCATTCTCAATAAGCTTTTTATGAACAGGCTTTTCGGCCTGTTCCACAAAGACTCAATTGGGAGCATCTCAGTTTTGTAAAAAGCATTTTTTTTATTGTAGTGCGAGCGTCCCCGCTCGCGTATTGTACAATAC